>NZ_JACARZ010000070.1:0-59945 GCF_013386315.1 Pseudomonas sp. P7779
GGGCTGCGCAGCAGCCCCAATAAGCTCACCGAATTTTCCTGAAAAAACGCGGTGAATTTTCAGGGCTGCTGCGCAGCCCAACGGGGGACAAGCCCCCTCGCCACAAGGTGTGGGTTGCCAGCTCTATCAACGGTGCAGGTCGAGGTCCGACGCCTCATGCCGCTCGCGCAGTTGCTCTGACGGCTCGCCCGACACACGGTTGACCCGGCGCCCACGCTGCACCGCCGGCCGCGCTTCGATGGCATTGGCCCAGCGCACGACGTGCTTGTAATCCTGCACCGAGAGAAACTCTCCCGCCTCATACAAGCGGCCTTTCACCAGGCCGCCGTACCACGGCCAGATCGCCATGTCGGCGATGGTGTACTCATCCCCGGCGATGTATTCGTGCTCGGCCAATTGCTTGTCCAGTACGTCCAGTTGGCGCTTGGTTTCCATGGCGAAGCGGTCGATGGCGTATTCGATCTTGGTCGGCGCGTAGGCATAGAAATGCCCGAAACCACCGCCCAGGTACGGCGCGCTGCCCATCTGCCAGAACAACCACGACAGGCATTCGGCACGGGCCGCCGGTTCGGTGGGCAGGAACGCGCCGAACTTCTCGGCCAGGTACTGCAGGATCGCACCCGACTCGAACACCCGAATCGGCTTGGGCCCGCTGCGGTCCAGCAGCGCGGGAATCTTCGAGTTCGGGTTCACGCCGACGAAGCCGCTGCCGAACTGGTCGCCGTCACCGATCCTGATCAACCACGCATCGTATTCCGCACCCTTGTGACCCAGGGCCAGCAGCTCTTCCAGCAGGATCGTGACCTTCTGGCCATTGGGCGTTGCCAACGAATACAGCTGCAACGGATGACGGCCTACCGGCAATTCCTTGTCGTGGGTCGCACCGGCAATGGGCCGGTTGATGCTGGCGAAGGTGCCGCCGTTTTGGGTCTTCCAGGTCCAGACTTTTGGCGGTACGTAATCAGTCATGCCACTACTCCTTGGATTCAATGTTCACAACAACTAACGGCAGGAGCGAGCTTGCTCGCGAAAAACTCGAGGGCGCCGTGTTCTTTCAGGATGCCCGCGGTGTGGTCGACGACCTTCGCGAGCACGCTCGCTCCTACAGGTTCTTTTGGGCCAGTTGGGCCATATTCCAGCCGCCACCCAATGCCTTGATCAGCCCTACGTTGGCGCTTAACTGTTGAGTCTGCAGATCCAGCACCGTGCGCTGTGCCTGCAACGACGCTACCTGCGCCGTCACCACGTCCAGGTACGCCGCGCCACCCTGGCGATAGCGTGCCAGGGACAAGTCCTCGGCGTACTGCGCGGCTGCCGCGGCATCGCGCTGGTCAACTAGGGCGGTGTCGAGCCCGGAGATGATCGACAGGTTGTTCTCCACCTGCTCGAACGCGGTCAACACTACACCACGATACTTGGCTGCGGCTTCATCGGTTGCCGCCTTGGCACTGTCCACCCCGGCCTGGCGCGCGCCGCCGTCAAAAATCGTCCCCACCAGCGACGGGCCAATCGCCCAGAAAATGTTGGGCGCGCTCAACAAGTGCGCGAACTCATCACTCTGGAAACCACCCTGGGCACTCAGGGTAAGGGCCGGGAACCAGGCGGCTTTCGCCACCCCTATGCGTGCATTGGCCGAGGCAATCCGGCGCTCGGCAGCGGCGATGTCCGGCCGACGCTGCAACAGCGTAGACGGTACACCGGTGGGCACGCCGGGCAAGGCGATATCCGCGACGCTGGGGGCAATCGTGTAGGTCGATGCGGACTCACCCAGC
The DNA here is from genome assembly GCF_013386315.1 of Pseudomonas sp. P7779. NCBI lineage: Bacteria > Pseudomonadati > Pseudomonadota > Gammaproteobacteria > Pseudomonadales > Pseudomonadaceae > Pseudomonas > Pseudomonas sp. P7779. The sequence goes on from NZ_JACARZ010000070.1 coordinate 1,773, forward strand.
ATCGCCGCTATCGAGTGTTCAAGCACTGCACGCTGCACCAAATTCTGGCTCAGCTGCGACTTGACCGTCGACAGTTGGGTACGCGCCCGCGCCACGTCCAGCCCAGAGACGATACCGCCGCCGTGCAAGCCTTCGGTCAGGCTCAAAGCCTTGGCATAGGCATCGCTGGTTTCCTGCAGCAACTGGTCTTGCCGGTCGATACCACGCAGGCGGATGTAGCTGTCGGCCAATTGCGCCTGCAAGCTCAGACGCACTGAGGCCAGGTCGGCCTTGGCGGCCTGGGCGTCGCTGGTGCCGGCGGCAACGGTGTCGCGCACACGGCCCCAGAGGTCGACTTCATAGTCCAGCTCTACCCCCACTGTCCCGGAATCGTAAACATTCGGCGGGCTGGCCGAGCGCAGTGGGCGGGTGTCCGACTGGCGAATGCGCTGGGCATTGCTGGAACCGATCAGCTTTGGAAACAGCCCGGATTGCGCCTGGGCCAAAAACGCCTGGGCCTGGGAATAGTGAGCCAGTGCCGCGCTCAAGTCCGGGTTGCTTTGCAGCAACTGCTGCTCCATCGCATCCAGTTGCGGGTCCTTGTAGATGTGCCACCAACCGTCGCGACTTGCTTGGTCGTTCGGCGTGCCGACGGTCCACGGTCCCTGGGTATGGAACTGCGCGGCAATGGGCACCTCCGGCACCTCCAGCGGCGGCGCAAGATGGCAGGCGCCCAGGCCCAGGGTCGCGACCAATACCAGGCAAGTGCGCTTAGCCATGGGGTTTGGCCTCCACGGGATTGGCGGCCAGTTGCACCGAATCGTCGTCGGCCAGGCCGTCGGGCGGGGTGTCGATCACGCGGTCGGTGGCGACCAGGCCGCTGCCGATTTCCACGCTGTCACCGAAGTCCCGGGCGATGGTCACGGTCTTGAAGTGCACATGATTATTCGCGTCGAGGGTGGCCACGCGCATGCCCTTGTCATCGAACACCAGGGCGCTGGCAGGCAGGCGCAGCACGTCGGTCTGCACCGGCAAGGTGAACTGCACGCTGGTGTAGCCGCCCGGCAGCAGGCGGCTGCCGGGGTTGTCCACCAACAGTTGCACCAGGGTGCTGCCGGACGCGGCGTTCACCGCATCGGCAGTGGCGATCACCTTGGCGTTGAAGGTTTCACCGCGATACTCCGGCACGCTCAGACGCGCCACGGTGCCCACCTGGATCTGCGGCGCCGACGACTGCGGCACCTGCACATACACCCGCAGGCGGCTGACGTCAGAGACCGCGAACAGCTCTTTGCCAGTGGCACCACCGGCACTGATCAACGCCCCCACATCGGTGGAGCGTGCAGTGACCACGCCGGCGAACGGCGCAGTCAAGCGCTGGAAGCCCTTGGTGGCAACCAACTGGTCGACGTTGGCCCTGGCCGCGACCACTTTGGCCTGCTTGGCAGTCAGGTCGCCGGTGCGCTCATCCACGTCCTGGCGCGACACCGAGTCCGACGAAAGCATTGCCTGCCAGCGCTTGGCGGTGGTCTGTGCCAGCGACTCGTCGGCCTGGGCCGAAGCCAGCACGGCCTTGGCTTGCAGCAGTTGCTGATCGAGCTCCGGCGTGTCGATTTCGGCCAGCAGTTGCCCGGCCTTCACGTGGTCGCCGATGTCGACGTTCCAGGTCTTGAGGTAGCCATTGACCCGGGCAAAGATCGACGCCCGGGAGTACGCCTCAAGACGCCCCGGCAGGTTCAGGATCGGCCCTTGGGGCTGCACGCTTGGGGTGATCAGGATCACGCTAGGCAACGCCTGGGCATCGGTCCAGGTTTTCAGGTCATGGGATTCGCTGGCGCGCACGCCAATGCCGAATACCACCACGGCAACCAGGACCACCAGCCCCAGCACCAGCCAGAGCAGACCACGGGATTTACGGCGGGGCGAACCCGGATTGGAAACGGAAGCAGACATGTCAAACCCCTTGAGTGGCGGTGGTCGCAAGCGTGGCGTGCTGACGCCGCCCGTGCACAAGACTGAAAATCAGCGGAACCAGGAACAACGTGGCAATGGTGGCGAAGGCCAGCCCGCCGATGACCGCACGGCCCAGCGGGGCGTTCTGTTCGCCGCCCTCCCCCAGGCTCAGCGCCATCGGCGCCATGCCGATGATCATCGAAATCGCGGTCATCAATACCGGGCGCAGACGGGTAAAGCCGGCTTCAAGCGCCGCCTGCACCGCATCCCCGTGCACGGCCAGGCGTTCGCGGCAGAAGCTCACCACGAGGATGGCGTTGGCGGTGGCCACGCCCATGCACATGATCGCCCCGGTCAGCGCCGGTACCGACAGCGGCGTGTGGGTGATGAACAGCATCCACACGATGCCCGCGAGCGCCGCCGGCAAGGCGGTGATGATCACGAACGGGTCAGCCCAGGACTGGAAGTTGACCACGATCAGCAGGTAGATCAGCACCACCGCGCCAAGCAGGCCAAACAGCAAGCCACTGAAGGCCGCGTTCATGGTTTGCACCTGACCCTGCAACAGCACCTTGGAGCCGGTGGGCACTTCGCTGGCGTGGGCGGCGATGATCTTCTGGATGTCGGCGGCAACGGCACCGAGGTCGCGGCCCTGAATTGCGGTCAACACCTCGACCACCGGCTGGATGTCCGACTGGGTCACCACCGAGTTCGCGTGGCTGCGTTCGATGGACGCCAGGCCGCCGAGGGTCTGGTCTTGCGCCGAACCGGGGCTGCCGCTCAACGGCAGGTTATGCAGGGCGGCCAGGGTGTCGAGGCCGTACTGCGGGGTTTGCATCACAATCGGATAAGACACGCCGTTGGCCGGGTTGAGCCAGAACGTCGGCGCCACCTGGCTGGAACCCGCCAGGTTGACCACCAGGCTGTTGGTCACATCGCGCTCGTTCAGGCCCACCAGTTGGGCCTGGGTACGGTCCACATCGATCTTGAACGTGGGCAGTTGCCGCGACTGCTGGATACGCGCATCCACCACACCCGGCACCCGCCGGATTTCCCGCAGCAACGTGCTGGCGTAGGTGAAGTTGGCGGGCAGGTTATTCCCGCTGACTTGCACATCCACCGGCGCCGAAGAACCGAAGTTGAGGATCTGCCCGACGATGTCCGAAGCCGGGAACGAGAACACCGCATTCGGGAATTCACGGGGCAGCCGCTCCCGCAGTTCGCGCATGTATTCGGCGGTGGGACGATGGCCCTCTTTCAGGCTGATCTGGATGTCGCTGTCCTGTGAACCCACGGTGCCGGTGTTGTTGTAGGCCACGTTGATCCCGCTGATGGCCAGGCCGATATTGTCGACGATGGCCGCCAGCTCCCGGGGCTCGATCACGTTATGAATGGTGTTCTCGATCTGCGAGACCAGCCGCGCATTGCTCTCGACCCGCGTGCCGATCGGTGCACGCACATGCAACAGGATCTGCCCGGAGTCGACGTCGGGGAAGAAGTTGCGACCCAGGAATGGCACCAGCGCAAACGACACGGCGACGAACGCCAGCATCGCGATCACCGCGATACGACGGTGGTGCAAGGCACTCTCCAATGCCCCGTGGTAAACCCCGCGAAACGCCTCGAACTGGCGCTCGAACCCGCGCTGGAATTTCACCAGCGGGTTGCTCGACGGCACCACCACCGGCGTACCGTCCGCATGATGTTCGTGAGGCTTGAGCAGGTAATTGGCGAGGGTCGGCACCAGGGTTCGCGAGAGGATGAACGAGGCGATCATCGCGAAGATCACCGCTTCGGCCATCGGCACAAACAGGAAGCGCGCCACGCCTTCCAGGAAAAACATCGGCACAAACACGATGCAGATACACAGCAGCGACACGAACGCCGGCGTGACGATCTGCGCCGCGCCGTCGAGGATCGCCGTCTCCACCGGCTTGCCCTGCTCCAGGTGCCAGTTGATGTTTTCGATGGTCACCGTAGCGTCATCCACCAGGATCCCCACCGCCAATGCCAGGCCGCCGAGGGTCATGATGTTGAGGGTTTCGCCGAGCGCCGACAGTGTCGCAATCGACGACAGGATGGCCAATGGGATCGACGTGGCGATGATCACCGTGGAGCGCCAACTACCGAGGAACAACAGGATCATCAGGCTGGTCAACGCGGCCGCTATGATCCCTTCCCGGGCGACGCCGCTGATGGCCGAGCGCACGAACAGCGACTGGTCGCCGATCAGGTCGATATTCAGGTTGGGCGGCAAGGCGCCTTTGTTGTCGGCCAGTTTGTCCTTGATCCCGGCGATCACCCCGAGGGTCGACGCCGAACCGGTCTTGAGCACCGGCAGCAGCACGGAGCGGTTGCCGTTGACGTGCACGATGTTGGTCTGCGGCGGGTTGCCGTCACGCACCGTGGCCACGTCACGAATCAACACCGTGGTGCCGTCGGCGGTCTTGATCGGCAGGTTTTCCAGGTCGTGGAAGTCCGTCGGCGAGTTGTTCAGTTGCAGGTTGAACTCGTAGCTGCCGATCTTTTGCGTGCCCACCGGGGTGATCAGGTTCTGCGTGGCCAGGGCAGTGGCCACGTCCTGCGCCGAGAGACCACGGGCCTGCATGCGTGCGGAGTCGAGGTCGATCTGCACCTGGCGGGTCTTGCCGCCGAACGGGTATGGCAGTGCGGCACCGGGCACCGTGGTCAGCATCAGGCGCACGGTGTTGAGGCCCAGGTCACCGAGTTTCTGTTCGCTGAGGCCTTTGCCGGACAACGCCAACTGCACGATCGGCACTGTCGAGGCGCTGTAGTTGAGGATCAGCGGCGGCGTGGTGCCCGGCGGCAGTTGACGCAGGATGGCCTGGGACACCGAAGTCATCTGCGCGTTGGCCGTACTGATGTTGACTCCCGGCTGGAAGAACACCTTGACGATTCCGTAGCCGTTCAGCGATTGCGCCTCGATATGGCGGATGTCGTTGACCGTGGTGGTCAGCACCCGCTCGAACGGCGAGGTGATGCGGCCGGCCATCTGGTCGGGCGGCAAGCCGGTGTACTGCCAGATCACGGCAATCACGGGGATGCGAATTTCGGGGAAGATGTCGGTCGGTGTACGCCAGGCCGCGAGCGGGCCCACAATCAGAATGAAAATAGCCAATACCAGGAAGGTATAGGGGCGCCGCAATGCGATGCGCACGAGGTTGAGCATAGATGTGATCCAGACAGGAAGTTGATGACTGAAGGAGGTACCGAACAGCGCTTCCCTCCTGCCCCGCCCGTCTGTGTTCCGGGCCAACTGCACTGACATCCGGTCAAAATAGAGGCATATGCCACGATATAGCGTTTAGTGGCATACGCAACTAATTTGTTGCAGCATGTGTCAATATTCATCTTGCCGGATTAACGTTCGGTTAACCCTTGATCTGTAGCGAGTGATCAGCCTGTGAAATGCGCACCGCCTGTCCTGAATAGCCCGAGCACCTGTTCCAACGGAGCCGTGCGGCGCGCGTCCCGTCGTATGGCGCAGATCTATGACGAGGCGTTTGCGCCGTTTGGTTTGAAGGCCACCCAGTATTCGCTGATGAACCACATCGCCAATGGCGACGCTCCGAAGATGCGCGACCTGGCGCAGTCGTTGGTGATGGATTTGTCGGCCCTGGGGCATACGCTCAAGCCGCTGGTGCGGGATGGGCTTGTGGTGTTGCGGGTGGATGAGTTGGACCGTCGCAGCCGGCGGGTGCTGTTGACCGACGCGGGGCAGCGTAAATACGAAGAGGCGCGGGTGGTGTCCAGGCAGATGGCGGTGCGGTTTGATGAGGTGTTTGGGGCTGAGGCGGCTTGCGAGTTGCGTAAGGCCATGGACTTTATTGCGTCTGATGAGTTTGCTCGGGCGTTGTTGGGTTAGGGGGCATATCCGTTATTTAGGTAATGGCTGATATTGGTTCCGCTCTTGCCGGCATTACTCCGCGGGCCGCCCAAGATCAAAATCAAGAGCGGGCACAGTCAAATGTGGGAGCGGGCTTGCTCGCGAAGGTCGTCAACGATGACGCTGGCATCCTGATTCAACGCGGCGCTCTCGGGTTTTTCGCGAGCAAGCCCGCTCCCACATAAAGCAGCTCTGCTGTTGATCTGCGGGCCCCGTTAACCACGATGGCCGCTGTAAAGATAGCCTGAACAGGTTCACAGGGTATTCCGACTAACGATACGCCAGACCGCCCCTGTGTTTTTCCCAACGTCGTGAAAGACACTTGCCTGAGACTCAGCATGAACGAAACACTCGAAGACATTCTGACCAAAGACCTGGCCGTGATTTTCTGCGGGATAAACCCGGGCCTGAAGGCCGCTGCCACCGGCCATCACTTCATGGGCAGGAGCAATCGGTTCTGGCGCACGCTGCACCTGGCCGGGTTTACGCCCCATGAAGTGCAGCCGGAGAACGACCGCACGATCCTGCAATACCAATGCGGGCTGACCACGGTGGTGGAGCGGCCTACGGCCCGGGCGGACCAGTTGTCGGCGGATGAATTCAGGGCGGCGGCGGCGGGTTTTGAACGCAAGATCGCACGTTATGCGCCACGGTATGTGGCGTTTCTGGGAAAGGCCGCCTATAGCGCGTTGAGCGGGCAGAAGCAGATTGCCTGGGGGCTTCAACCGCACACCCTGGGGTGTGCGGCGGTGTGGGTTCTGCCCAATCCCAGCGGCAGGAACCTTGGGTTTACGCTCGACCAATTGGTGCAGGCGTACCAGCAATTAAGGCTGGCAACACTCAGTCCCGATTAGAACTCAACTTCTCCCACAAAAAGCTGTAGACCAGCGCACTCATATGCGCAGCCTGTGCATTGTCTGCCGCCCCGCCGTGCCCACCTTCGATATTTTCGTAGTACGTCACGTCCTTGCCGGCCTCGATCATCTTCGCCGCCAGCTTGCGGGCGTGGGCTGGATGCACCCGGTCATCGCGGGTCGAGGTCAGGAAAAACACCGGTGGGTAGGCCTTCGCCGGATCGAACAGGTGGTATGGAGAAAATGTCTGGATGTACGCCCACTCTTCAGGTACGTCCGGGTTGCCGTATTCCCCCATCCACGACGCCCCGGCCAACAGGAGGTGATAGCGCTGCATGTCGAGCAAGGGCACCTGGGAGACGATTGCACCGAACAGTTCCGGGTATTGAGTAAGCATATTGCCGACCAACAGACCACCGTTGCTGCCACCCTCCGCGCCCAGATGTCGGGGCGAAGTAATCCCGCGGTCGATCAGGTCACGGGCCACTGCGGCAAAATCTTCGTAGGCACGCGGACGGTTCTGCTTGAGTGCGGCCTGGTGCCAGCGCGGGCCGTATTCACCGCCACCGCGAATGTTGGCAACCACGTACACCCCGCCCTTCGAGAGCCAGGCGCGGCCTGCCTTACCGGAGTAATACGGGGTCAGGGAGTATTCAAAGCCGCCGTAACCATAGAGCAAGGTCGGCGCCGTGCCGTTGCGCGGCAGGTCTTTGCCGAGCACCAGGAAATACGGCACACGAGTGCCGTCCCTGGAGACCGCAAAGTGCTGCTCGATCACGTGCTGGCTGGAATCGAAAAAGGCCGGCAGGGTTTTCAGTACCTCGGGCGGATGACCGATCTCGGCCAGCGACAAGGTGGTCGGCGTCAGGTAGTCAGTGGTCACCAGCCAGACGGCATCACTGTCGTCGCTGTCCACTGCGCTGGCACCCACCGTCCCCATGCTCGGCGCCCCGGTGAACGGGCTGTGCTGCCAGCCGTTCGCGCCGGGAGTGAGGACGCTGAGGCGGTTCTTGACGTGATCCAGTACGTTCAGCACCAGGTGATTCAACGTCCAGAAAAACCCTGCCAGCGAGGTGCTGTCCGTAGGGGTGAACAGCACCTCGAAATCCCGCTGGCCTGCCATGAAGCGATCAAACCGGATCGCCAGCAACGAGCCGGCCACAAACACTTCATCAAGCGTCCAGTCCTCCCGCAGTTCCAGCAGCAGCCAGTCTTTGTACACCGACTTTTCCGCCGAGTTCGGCGCGTCGATTTTGCTTAACTGGTTGTCGCTGCACCGCAGGTACAGCTCGTTGTTGTAGAACGCCAGCGTGCGGCTGACAAAGTCACGCTCGTAGCCGGGCGTGTCGTCGTGCATCGCCGCGATGTACATATCATCCAGCGCGCCTTCATAGACAAGACTGGCGGCACTCAACGGCGTACCGCGCTGCCACTGCTTGACGATGCGCGGGTAACCGGAACGGGTCATCGACCCTTCACCAAAATCGGTATAGACATAGACGTTGTCACGGTCGATCCAGCCCAGGCCGCCCTTGGACTCGGGCAACTGGAAGCCGTCTTCGACCCAGGTCTTGCTGGCCAGATCAAACTCGCGGGTGACATTCGCATCGGCGCCGCCACGGGACAGCGCCAGCAGGCAGCGCTGGTAGTCCGGGCGCAAGAAATCAGCACCGTGCCACACCCAGTTTTCGCCCTCGGCGGCGTTCAGTGCGTCAAGGTCCAGCAACGTTTCCCAGGCAGGTTGAGGCTTGCGGTACTCCGCCAGCGTGGTGCGACGCCACAGGCCCCGCGGGTGGGCGGCGTCCATCCAGAAGTTGTAGTAATAGGCGCCGACCTTATCGACGTAGGGGATGTTGCTGTCCGAGTCCAGTATCTCCAGCACATCGGCCTTGATCTGCTTGAAGCTGTCGGAGCGGGCGAGCCGGTCTTCGGTCCTGAGGTTCTGGGCGCGTACCCAGTCCAGTGAACGCGTGCCGTCGACGTCTTCAAGCCATTGGTAGGGATCGTTGGACGTTTCGGGAAGTTTTGACATGTTCGAATCCTGTCGAAAAGCAGAAATGGATAGCGTGCCCGACTTTGAGCCTTTTTGAGTGATAAAAAAAGCAAGAAACCGGGTGTGCCAGCCGATCTGATCGGCGATACATGGCGGACGTACCGCAGGCTGGTGCGGCAGGAGGACAGGCGATGACTGACAAAAACATGTGGATGCTGATGGGCGCAGACGCAAGCCCCTTCCCAAGCCCCGAGCCGGGAACGCTGGGCGGCCACCGAGGCGGCAAGCGCTATGGAAAGCTCGACTGTCGTGCGGCGCTGCGAGCCATTGCGCGTGGCGGCTACGTGAAAAATCGCGTGTTTTTTCTCGATGAAGCGACGGCTGTCGCCGCGGGATTTCGTCCTTGTGCGGTGTGCATGCCTGCCGAATATCGTCTGTTTCGAGGGCACGCCTGAATCGAGTGTCCGGGACAAATTCCAGGCAAAAAAAAGCCTGCATCGCTGCAGGCTTTTTTACTATCTGGCTCCACGACCTGGACTCGAACCAGGGACCCAATGATTAACAGTCATTTGCTCTACCAACTGAGCTATCGCGGAATGCGCCGTATGTTACTGATTGAAAAGGAGAAGTCAAGCATTCAGTGAGATTTTTGCTTCACCCCAGGTGCGCCGCGCTGGAAAATCACCACGCCACTTCCTGTCACGACGCTGTCATACGTCAACGCCAACATCCGCAGATACCCCGCCCCTACCCTCTTCTTGAAGGACGACACATGCACACTCGCTCAGGCCCGCCAGCGGTAAAAACCCTGCTTGCCCGTTTTATCGTTATCGGATGCAGCCTGACGGTGAGCGCGTGTGACAGTGTGACCAGGACCGCGCCTGTCGCGCCTGCTTCGTTCAAAACCCTGGACGGTGCACCGCCGCTGGTTATCGGCCATCGCGGCCTGCCAGGACTGTACCCGGAAGAAACCCGGGCCTCCTACGAGCATGCAGCCGACGCTGGTGCAGATTCGCTGGAGCTGGACCTGCACATGACCAAGGACTGTGTATTGGTGGCCCGGCACAATCCCTGGTTGAGCGACAACACCAACATCAGCGACGTCGCGAAGACCAATCCCGAAGTTGCACGCCGCAAGCGCACGGTGCCGGGTGTACTGGTTAACGTCAGGTATCCGGCCACTGCAGAAAATGGCCCGGCCCAGTACCTGAGTGATCTGACTGACCCCAACGATCCAAAATCCGTGTTGAAGTCCTTGATCGTGGATGGCGAAGACCATACCAACGACTGGTCAATCAGCGATTTCACCCTGGCCGAACTCAAGCAATGGATCGGCGGCACGACGTACGACGCCCGCGACGAGCGCCCGACCGAACTCAACGGCAAGCTGCCGATCCTGAGTTTCCAGGAAGTGATCGACATCGCGAAAGCCAAAAGCGCCGCCACGGGCCGCGTGATTACCACCTACCCGGAAAGCAAGAACCCGATCTGGAACAATGCCCAGGCCATCGCCAACGGCTGCGGCGCGCCGGGCAGTCATCCGTTCGAAGCGGCGTTTCTCAAGACCCTTGAAGACAACAACCTCAATCGCAAAGATGCGCCGGTGTTCGTGCAGAGCTTCGACCCGAACAGCCTGAAATACCTGCGCTCCATCGGCCTGCAAACCAGGGCGGTTCAACTGGTGGATGGGAACGGGGTGAACTTCAAGACCGGCGAGACCATTTTCATCACCGACAAACCCAACACCTTCGTCAGCGGCCGCCCCTACAGCTGGACCGTCGCCGGCGACCCACGCGCCTTTGGTGCGATGCTGACCCCGGCCGGGCTGGCCGAGGTCAAGACCTACGCCGACGGCATCGGGCCATGGAAGCCGCAAGCGATGTCGCTGACCGCCGCTTCAGCGCAAAACCCCGGCTTGCCCGAGGTCGATACCTTCAAGCCCACCAGCCTGATCAGCGATGCGCACAAGGCCGGCCTGTTCGTGCATATTTTCACCTTCCGCAACGAAGCCAAATACCTGGCAGGTGCCTACAAGGGCAACCCGGCGGCGGAATACATGGCCTTTTTCCGCGCCGGTGTTGACGGTGTGTTTACGGATTTCACGCCGACTGCCGTTGCGGCCCGAACTGCCTACCTTAAAGAAGTCGTGCGCTAAAAAGTCGTGCGCAAAGATGGCGGCCTTATGGGCCGCCATCCTTCAGTCAAGTTGCTCAATCACCCCTCCTGCCTTGAGCTGCCCCAACTGCTCTGCCGACAACCCGAGGCGCTCGCCCAGTACCTCATCGGTATGCTGCCCCAACATCGGCGCGGGCCTTACATACTCTACCGGCGTGCCTGACATCTTGATCGGGCTGCCGACCATCTCGAACTGCGGATTCCTGGGGTGCGGGATCTTCACCATCAACCCACGGGCAATCACCTGCGGCTCTTCCAGGGATTGCGCGATGTTGTTGATCGCCCCCACCGGTACTTTCGAGGCGTGAATACTCGCCACCCACTCGTCCGCCGTGCGCCCCAGGAAGTGCGCCGACAACAGTTCGACAATCTCCGCCCGATGTGCAACCCGATCGGCATTGCGCCGAAAGCGCGGGTCTTCCGGCAGGTGCGGCAAACCGATGCTGTGGCACAGCGCTACAAACTGGCTGTCGTTGCCGCAGGCAATAATGAAGTCGCGGTCGGCGGCGCGGAACACCTGGTACGGCACGATGTTGGCGTGGGCGTTGCCGAAACGCTGCGGCACCTTGCCCGAGGCCAGGTAGTTCATGCTCTGGTTGGCCAGGGTTGCCACTTGTACGTCCAGCAGCGCCATGTCGATGTGTTGGCCAACGCCGGTGCGTTCGCGGCTGAGCAGTGCGGCCTGGATCGCGACGGTGGAATACAGGCCGGTCATCAGGTCGGAGAACGCCACGCCGACTTTTTGCGGGCCGCCGCCGGGCAGGTCGTCGCGTTCGCCGGTGATGCTCATCAGGCCGCCGATGCCCTGGATGATGAAGTCGTAGCCGGGTTCTTCGGCGCGCGGGCCGGTCTGGCCGAAGCCGGTGATGGAGCAGTACACCAACCGTGGATTGATCTCGGCCAGGGTCGCGTAATCCAGGCCATAACGCGCCAGGGAACCGGCCTTGTAGTTTTCGATCAGTACGTCGGAGCTGGCCGCCAGGGCCCGCACCAGTTCCTGGCCTTCGCTGGTGGCCAGGTCAATGGCCACGGATAGTTTGCCGCGGTTAGTGGACTGGTAATAAGACGCCTGCCCGGACGACTCGCCGGTGTCGGTCTTCATCCACGGCGGGCCCCAGCCGCGGGTATCGTCGCCACTCTGTGGCCGTTCGATCTTGATCACTTCCGCGCCGAGGTCGGCCAACACCTGGCCACACCAGGGCCCGGCCAATACCCGGCTTAAGTCCAGCACCCGCAAACCTGTCAATGCACCCATTATTCTTGTCCTGTGATGAATCGAAATCAGCCGACTGCCGGCTCTTCATGACGCAGGGAAATCCCCAGCGCCGCACGCCGCCGCAGCCAGGGGCTGGGGCGATAACGTGGGTCGTGGGTGAGTTCGCTCATGCGTTGCAAAATCGTGAGGATGCGCCGTGGCCCGAGGGCATCGCCCCAGGCGAGCGGGCCTTGTGGATAACCCAGGCCGAGTTGTACGGCCTGGTCAATGTCGTCGACGCTGGCGATGCGTTGCTGGGCAATGTCGCAGGCCAGGTTGACCACCATCGCCAGGGTGCGCTGGGCAACGAAGCCGACGCTGTCGCTGATCACTGTCACACCTACACCGTCATTGGCGAGCAACGCGTGGGCGGCATCGCGGGTGGCGGTGGACGTCAGCGGGTTTTGCATCAGGGTGCGGTGGCGCGACAGGTCGGTCAGCAGGTCGATGCACAGGGTGCGTGCCGGGTCAGTGTGGAAGCGCTCGCTGGCCGAGGTGGCGTCGAGACCGTAGGGCGCCAGCAGGCACAACGCTTCAGGCGAAGGCTGCGCCGCGCTTTCAAGGTGTGCGCCCAACTCGATCACCAGGGCGCTGAGGCGCTCGTAGTCTTCGGCGTTTTCGGTGGCGATCCATACCGGCGGGAATTGCTTGATGGAAGGCACCGGCTGCGGCTGCGGGCCGTCCACCACCTGGCCATTTTCATAGCGGTAGAAGCCCTGCCCGCTCTTGCGCCCGAAGCGTCCGCCCACCAGCATCTGGCGCGTTAGGGGCGATGGTTTGTAGCGCGGGTCCTGATAGAACTGGTTGTAGATCGACTCCATCACCGGGTGGGAAACGTCGAGCCCGGTGAGGTCCAGCAGTTCCAGCGGCCCCATGCGAAAGCCTGCGCCTTCACGCAGGATACGGTCGATGTCGCCGCGCTCGGCAATGCCTTCATCGAGCATCTTCAAGGCTTCGGTGCCGTACGCACGGCCGGCGTGGTTGACAATAAAACCCGGAGTGTCCTTGGCGCGCACGCCGCGATGGCCGGTACGGGCGACGAAAGCCAACAGGTCATCGCCGACCTTCGGTGCGGTGGCCAGGCCGTCGATTACTTCGACGACGCGCATCAACGGTACCGGGTTGAAAAAGTGCAGCCCGGCGACCCGCTCAGGGTGTTGGCAGCCGGTGGCGATGGCCGTGACCGACAGCGACGAGGTGTTGGTGGCGAGGATGCACGCCGCGCTGACCACACCTTCCAGCTGCTGCAACAGGCCGCGCTTGGCGTCGAGGTTTTCGACAATGGCTTCCACCACCAGGTCGCAGTCGTGCAGCGCCTCAATGGTGGCGGCAACTTGCAGGTTCGCAAGCGCAGCGTCCACCGCTGCCTGGGTGATCTTGCCCTTGGCGGCCAGCTTCGAGAGCGTGGCGCCGAGGTTATCCCGAGCGGTTTGCGCCGCACCGTCGCGGGCATCGAACAAGCGCACCAACACGCCCGCCTGAGCGGCAATCTGAGCAATCCCGGCGCCCATCACGCCGGTGCCTACCAGGCCCATGATCTTGATTGAATCAGCCATTGTCATTCCCCCAGGTAGTTCGCGGTGCGTTTTTCGAAGAACGCCGCGGCGCCCTCCTTCTGGTCTGCCGAATCGAACAGCAGTTGAAAGGCCTTGCGCTCCAACACCAGCGCGCTTTCCAGCGGCAGGTCGGCGCCGGCCAGCATCACTTCCTTGATCTGTTCCACCGCCAGTGGCGGCAAGGCGGCGATCTGCGCGGCCAGTTCCAGGGCGCGGGGGATGGTCTGGTCATCGGCCACCACTTCGCTGAGCATGCCCATGGCCAGGGCTTCCGGGGCCTTGACCATGCAGCCGGTCAACGCGATGCGCATGGCCTGGAACTTACCCACGGCGCGTACCAGGCGCTGGGTGCCACCGGCGCCCGGCATCAGGCCCAGCTTGACCTCGGGCTGGGCGAAGCGCGCCGATTCCCCGGCGACGATCAGGTCGCAATGCATGGCCAGCTCACAACCGCCGCCCAGGGCAAACCCGTTCACCGCGGCGATCACCGGCTTGGGGCAGCGGCTGATGGCTTCCCACAGGTATTCAGTGTGGCGGCGATACATCTCGATCGGGCTGGCGCTGGCGAATTCCTTGATGTCGGCACCGGCCACGAAGAACTGGTCGCCGCCGGTAAGCACGATGGCGCGCACATCACGGCGCTTGGCCAGAGCACGAAAGTGCTCGGCCAGCTCTTCGCGAACCTGGGCGTTCAAGGCGTTTTTCACTTCGGGACGGTGGATGCGTACCACGGCGACGCCATTGTCCTGGACGTCGAGGTGCACTACGGGTTGGTCGAGGCTGGCCACAAATTCTCCTGCTGCAATGTTCTTGTTAGTTCGGATATCGCCAGTTTCGCTATGCGAAACAACATTCCGTATTTAGCGATAATCATAAGGACCGAGTCGCCGTGATGTAAACGTAAAAACCTGACCCTTCGATAAATCGGGCTATAACTCGTTGTTTAGACGAGTTTTATTAAACAAAAAGACAACGCCACGCAAAGTTGATTAGTTTCGCTGTGCGGAATACAATTTTGTTTTGTTGATTTTCTAAAAAAAGGGGGACTAACATGCGCCGTCGAAACCTGGACCCGAACACACCCGAAACACCTGCCGGCAACCACGCCTTCGAGCACTTGCTGATCGATCCGATGAATGCCGACGAGGAAGAAGACAAGGACCGCCAGTTCGTCACCGCCCTGGCCCGTGGCCTGGAATTGCTGCGCTGCTTCACCCCCAGCGAAAGCGTGCTGGGTAACCAGGAGCTGGCGCGCAAGACCGGGCTGCCAAAGCCAACGATTACGCGGATGACCCATACGCTGACCCGCTTGGGCTATCTCAAGCACCTGCCGCAGTCAGGCCGGTATCAGCTGGATGTGGGCGTAATGGCGTTCGGTTACGCAATGCTGTCGAACCTGTCGGTGCGGGCCGTGGCCCATCCGCTGATGGAGACGATGGCCAAGTACGCCCAGGCCGCGGTGGCGATGGCCACGCGGGACCGCCTGGACATGGTTTACCTGGACGTGGTCCAGGGTGAAGCCAACATGACCATGCGCCGCCAGGTCGGCACACGGTTGCCGTTGCACTTGAGTTCCGCAGGCCGCGCCTGCCTGGCAGCGATGCCGGAAAACGAGCGGGAATTTATCCTCGACCATATCCGCCAGCGTCATCTGGAGGATTGGCCGGGCATCAGGAAGGGTCTGGAACGTGCCTTCCGGGATTACACCGACTTCGGCTACTGCATGTCGATCGGTGAGTGGCACCGCGATGTAAACGCCATCGCCGTACCGCTGCTGCATGCACAACATGGGCTGCTGACGTTCAACTGTGGCGGACCGAGTTTTCACCTTTCCCGGGAGAAACTCGAGGACGACATCGGGCCCCGTCTCAAGCACATGGTGAACAACATCGAGGCCGCCGCCCGCTAGACAGATCGGTGCAAGGCCTCGGCAGATTGACGACAACAGGCCCGCCGAACGGGCCGCTGAGGAATGCACATGATCCGAGACCCCGAAACGCTTCATCTGTTGCTGGAAACCCTGCAGCAGTTCGTCAACGAGGCGCTGATCCCCCGGGAAAACGAACTGGCCGAGACCGATGACGTCCCGGCGGATATCGTCAGCCAGTTCCGCGAGCTGGGCCTGTTTGGCCTGACCTTGCCTGAAGCCTACGGCGGCCTCGGGCTGACCATGGAAGAAGAGGTCAACGTGGCCTTTGAACTGGGCCGCACCTCGCCGGCATTCCGCTCCTACTTCGGCACCAACAACGGCATCGGCTCCATCGGCATCCTGCTGGACGGCACCGAGGCGCAGAAGCAGCACTACCTGCCAAAACTCGCCAGCGGTGAACTGCTCAGTTCGTTCTGCCTGACCGAGCCGGACTCCGGCTCCGACGCCGCCTCGCTGAAAACCACGGCGGTGCGCGACGGTGACCACTATGTCATCAACGGCACCAAGCGCTTTATCACCAACGCCCCCCACGCCGGGATCTACACGGTGATGGCCCGTACCAACCCGGACATCAAGGGCGCGGGCGGCATCAGTGCATTCATTGTCGAGCGCAACACCCCCGGCCTGTCCCTGGGCAAGCGCGACCACAAGATGGGCCAGAAAGGCGCCCACACTTGCGACGTGATATTCGACAACGTGCGCGTACCGGCCGACCAACTGATCGGTGGCGTCGAAGGCGTGGGGTTCAAGACCGCAATGAAGGTGCTCGACAAGGGCCGCCTGCACATTGCCGCCGTCAGCGTCGGGGCCGCCGAGCGCATGCTCAACGATGCCCTGAACTACGCCCTGGAACGCAAGCAGTTCGGCCAGCCGATCGCCGAGTTCCAGTTGATCCAGGCGATGCTCGCCGACAGCAAGGCCGAGATCTACGCCGCCCGCTGCATGGTGGTGGACGCTGCGCGCAAGCGTGACGAAGGCCTGAACATCGGCACCGAAGCGTCCTGCTCGAAAATGTTCGCCACGGAGATGTGCGGTCGGGTGGCCGACCGTTGTGTGCAGATTCACGGCGGTGCCGGGTATGTGAGCGAGTACGCCATCGAGCGGTTCTATCGCGATGTGCGCTTGTTCCGCCTGTATGAAGGCACTACGCAGATCCAGCAATTGGTGATCGCCCGCAACATGATTCGCGAGGCCAAGCACTGAACCCCGGGAACAACACAAAACCCATGTGGGAGCGGGCTTGCCTGCGATGCAGACAACTCGGTCTGGCAGTAACACCGCGGCGATGCCATCGCAGGCAAGCCAGCTCCTACAGTGACCGTGTTCCAACCGCATTACCGCAACACCCATAACTTGTGCCCTAACAACTACAACAAGGTATCGCTATGGAAGTCGCCGCTTCGGCGGGTGCGTTGTCGCCCGCGCAAAACAAACTGTGGATCATCGTATTCATCTTCTGCTTCCTCGGCCTGCTGATCGACGGTGCCGACTTGATGCTGCTGTCCTACAGCCTCAGCAGCCTCAAGGCCGAGTTCGGCCTGACCAGCGTCGAAGCCGGCAGCCTGGGCAGCTTCACCCTGGCCGGGATGGCCATCGGCGGGATTTACGGCGGTTGGGCCTGTGACCGTTTTGGCCGGGTGAAAACCGTGGTCTGGAGCATCGTGCTGTTCTCCGCCGGCACGGCGATCCTGGGCATGACCCACAGCTATTGGCAGTTCGCGAGCACCCGTTTCTTCGCGTCCCTGGGACTCGGCGCGCTGTATGTCGCGTGCAACACCCTGATGGCCGAATACGTGCCGACCCGCTATCGCACCACCGTGCTCGGCACCTTGCAGGCCGGTTGGTCGGTGGGCTACATCGTCGCCACCCTGCTCGCCGGCTGGATCCTGCCGAACCACGGCTGGCGCTGGTTGTTCTACGTGGCGATCATCCCGGTGATCCTCGCCGTACTGATGCAACGCCTGGTGCCGGAGCCGCAAGCCTGGATCAAGGCCCAGGCCCAACGTGCCCGGGAAAAGGCCGAAGGCATCAAGCGCGTGTCGGCGAAGAAACCCGACGGCATGTTCAAGCTGATCTTCAGCGACCCGAAAGCCAGCCGCATGTTTATCCTCTGGGCGCTGACCGCAGGCTTCCTGCAGTTCGGCTACTACGGCGTGAACAACTGGATGCCGTCATACCTGGAAGGCGAGCTGGGGATGAACTTCAAGTCGATGACCAGCTACATGGTCGGCACCTACGCGGCGATGATTTTCGGCAAGATCCTCGCCGGGCTCGCGGCAGACCGCCTGGGCCGGCGCCTGGTGTTCGCCGTCGGCGCGCTGGGCACGGCGATTTTCCTGCCGGTGATCGTGCTGTTCCAGAGCCCGGACAACATCCTGTGGATGCTGATTGTGTTCGGTTTCCTGTACGGCATCCCCTACGGCGTGAATGCGACCTACATGACCGAAAGCTTCGAAGCGAAATTTCGCGGCTCGGCAGTGGGCGGCGCCTACAACATTGGCCGAATCGGCGCGGCGGTGGCACCGGCAGCCATTGGTTTCCTGGCGTCCCATGGCTCGATTGGCGTGGGATTCCTGGTCATGGGCGGCGCGTACTTTATCTGCGGCGTGATCCCAGCGCTGTTTATCCGCGACAAGCAGTTCGACCCGCAAAAACAATAAGCCCTAATCCGGGGCCCGCGGCGACGCGGCCCCGGCTATAAGACGTGCGGCAGTTATACCCTTAGACAAACCGGGCTAGACTGTACGTCAGTCCTACGGAACTGAAGGAACAGTACGACGCTCTCACCCAGCCTGTAAGACAGTTTTGTGCTTAGAGGCTCATTCGTTTATGAAAACACCGACCCAGACCAACGCAATTGACTTCGACAGCGCCAAATTGCAACGCCTGGGCTTTGGTCAGCCTTCCCTTCTTACACGACGCCCCGCGACGGTTGAGCAACTTCGCCAGCAACTGGGCATGCAATTGCAAACCAGCCTGGAGCCGGAGCATATCCTTGCGTTGTTCTTCCGCGAGATCCAACGCCTGGTGCCGCTGGACGCCCTGCAATACCGCCACGAAGCCAGCGACCTGCGCCTGGAGTACGGTCACCGCGGCCATCATTCGGTGAGCTATGCCCTCAGCCATGAAGGCGAGCACCTTGGCGAACTGGTGTTTCGGCGCAACCAACGCTTTCTCGAAGACGAACTGGCCAACCTGGAATCGCTGCTGGCCACCTTGCTCTACCCGATGCGCAATGCCCTGCTCTACCGTGCGGCGACTCGCAGTGCCCTGCGCGACCCACTGACCGAAACCGGTAACCGCATCGCCATGGACCAGACCCTGCAACGGGAAATCGACATGGCTCGCCGGCACCTGCAACCCCTGTCCTTGCTGATGCTGGACATCGACCACTTCAAGCACATCAACGACAGCCACGGCCATGCCACGGGCGACAAGGTGCTCAAGGCGGTCGCCGCCTCGATCAAGAGCCAGCTGCGCAATGTGGACATGGTGTTCCGGTTTGGCGGGGAAGAGTTTCTGATCCTGCTGTCCAACACCGGCCGGGACGCGGCATCGATGGTCGGCGAGCGCCTGCGCCAGGCGGCACAGGCCCAGGATTATTGGGCGGATGATGAGCGGATCGAATTGACGGTGAGCCTGGGCTGCTCGACCTTGCTGGCGGGAGAGTCCGCCGAGAGCCTGTTGCGCCGGGCGGACAGTGCCTTGTATGTGGCCAAGCGTGAAGGCCGCAATCGGCTGGCAATGGCGGGGTAATTTACCCCGCCATCACCCCGTTTACGCCTCGCTGGCAACCAGGGCCGGTTGTTTGCGGGGGGCGGCCACCGACTTTTCCAGCTGCATGCAACGTTCCAGGAACAGGTACATGTAGTCGTAGCTCTTGCAGACCGCCTGGCGCAGCTCTACCTGCAGTTCCTTGGTCGGGTTCATGCCGGCCAGGGTGCAGATGATTTCCAGGGCTTCCCAGGGATGTGCGTCATCGTACTGGGCATGCATCTTCAGCCACTTCATCGCGCGCTTGCGGTCTTCCTCAGGGAAAGCCGCGGCATAGACGCCGGTGGAACACACCACGGCGGACCACTCCCCAGTGGCCCCCTCGATGGCGTAGTTGGTGGCGGCAATCGCGACAATCAGCGAGTCGGCCGAGCTGGTGTGCCAGCACCAGTGGCTCAGTGCATGCAGCTCCGGCGGCACTTCCTGTGCCTGCAATTCTTCCAGGCTGACACCATGGGCGCGGGCCCAATGCACCCAATAATCGGCGTGGTTGAGTTCCACGCGAATATTGCGCATCAGCCAGCGGCGCGCCATGTCCTCCCCAGGATGGCGGGCAAATTTGGTCTTGGTGAGGTTCTGTGCCATGTACAACGCAAACTGCTCAACCACCGGCCAGCCACCAATCAGGTAGTGGCGCATGGTCTTGGCGCTGAGCTTGTTATCGCGCATGCGCTGGTACAGTTCGTGTTCGACAACGCGACGCTTGCTCTCGCTACAGTCCTGGATCAGCTGTTGCGCCCAGGCGGGGTAACTTGAGGCTTCCATAAGCGGGCCGGTTCTGTTGAATGTGTCGATCACTGTCGGGCTCCTTTTGATTTGTGATATGTACAGACCAGCAAATGTTTCATCGGAACGTGCCAGGCGCCTTGAATAACAGAGGCTGCGGTCGCACAGGTCGACACTGCAAACTATCAAAGGTAAACAACTGCGGTCGCTCGATCAGGTATCCCTGAGCGTAGTCGACCCCGATCTCAAGCAAGGCTTGTTCGATCTGAGGTGTCTCGACAAATTCGGCAATTGTGCGCTTACCCATGACATGACCGATGTGATTGATCACTTCGACCATAGCGCGGTTAATCGGGTCGTCCAGCATATCCTTTACGAAACTTCCATCGATCTTCAAGAAGTCTACAGGTAAATGTTTAAGATATGCGAACGAGGACATCCCGGCGCAGAAGTCATCCAGGGAGAAATGGCACCCTAACTCTTTGAGCTCGTTGATAAAACGAATCGCACTACCCAAATTCGCTATAGCGCTGGTTTCTGTAATTTCAAAACAAATCATTTCCGGTGGAATGCCATAGGCAATGAATTGCTCACGCAGGAACCCAAGAAAGTCCTCATCGCCGATGGTAGTGCCTGACAGATTGATCGCACACATGGCCATGGGCCGGCCCGGGCGCTCACGCATGCAGCCCGCGATGATCTTGAACACGTTCTCCACCACCCAACGGTCCAGGGAGGTCATTAAGCCGTAACGCTCGGCGGCCGGGATAAAACTGTCCGGCAGGATGATCCGCCCCGCCTCGTCATGCAGGCGCAGCAGGATTTCGATATGCCCATCCCCCTGTTCGGTGTGCCCAAGGGGCGCGATTTCCTGGGCGTACAGGCAAAAACGGTTCTCTTCCAGCGCCATGTGCAGGCGTTGCACCCAGGCCATCTCGCCAAAGCGCAGGGACAATTCCGAGTCATCGGCGTGATACACCTGCACCCGGTTGCGGCCCTTTTCCTTGGCCATGTAGCACGCCATGTCGGCGGCTCGCAGGGAAGTCTCCAGGGTGGTCGGGGCGTGCGTGATGTGCACCAGGCCAATACTCACGGTGGTGACAAACGGCCTGCCCTTCCACACAAAGTGCAGGCTCTGCACGGTGTGGCGCAGGCTTTCGGCGATTTTTTCCGCCACCGGCGCCGGGCAGTTCTCCAGCAGGATGCCGAACTCGTCGCCCCCCAGCCGGGCCAGGGTGTCACCTTCACGCAGGTCGGACTGCAAGAGCGCGCAGATATGCCGCAACAGTTCATCCCCCGCGGCATGCCCACAGGTGTCGTTGACCAGCTTGAACTGGTCCAGGTCGAGGAACATCAAGGCATGGCGCCCGGTTTGCTGGCGCCCGACGTTGTGCAGCACCTGCTCCAGGCGGAACTCGAACTCGCGGCGGTTGGCCAGGCCGGTCAAGGCGTCGTGGGTGGCCTGCCAGGACAGGTTGGCGATGTACTGGCGTTCCTGTGTCATGTCGTGCAACACCAGCACCGCGCCGACGACTTTGCCGGCACTGCGGATCGGCGCGCCCACCAGGGTGACGGACACGGTGGTGCCATCCAGGCGCTGGATCAGCTTGGAGTGCTCGCTGCCCCCACCGAGCTGGCCGCCCAATATGTGTTCGATCAGGGTAAAGCCGTCGGCCTGGGCATTTTCGTCCAGCAGGTTGAACAGCGCCGCCAGCGGCAGCCCCTGGGCCTGGGCGGCTTTCCAATGGGTCAGGGCTTCGGCAGCCGGGTTCATATACGCAATGGCGCCGTCGACATCGGTGGTGATCACTCCGTCGCCAATCGACTCCAGGGTGATCTGCGCCCGCTCCTTCTCCAACTGGAGCGCGTCGGCAAACGCATGTCGCTGGGCCAGCAGCTTGTGGGTGCGCAACAGCGCCAGCACGATCAAGCCGAGTGCCGTGGCCAGGTTGGTCACCAGCAGCAGGCGCAGGATCATCCGCGAGCCTTCACCCAGGGCATCGCTGAAGGCTTTCGCGGCCGGCGTCACCCCGTCGTTGATCGCGAAGATCCGCTGCTTCCAGCGGTGTACGTCGCTGCCGCTGACCTGATTGGCCATGATCGCTCGGTGCATCTCCTGGGCCAGGTCGTCCAGTTGCACCAGGTAGCCATCGCCCACCGTCCACAGTTCAATGGCTTTTTCCAGGTAACTGAAATGGCGGAAGTTGAGGTACAGCCAGATCAGGCTGGAAACGTCGTCAGGGTGGTTACCGCCCTTGAGGATGCCCTGGCGCGCGGCAGGCAGGTCCGGCGTCGGGCGGTCCAGGGCCAGCCGCAGCTCATGCCCGCCCTGGGGTACGGCAATCGCGTTCTGGTATTTGAGGTAGGTGGCTTCGTCGCGGCTGTCGGCGTAGAGCGTCAGGTAAAATATCGCGTCTTTCTGGCCCTTGGACCACAGGCTTTCGCCCGCCACATAACCGCGCACCGCCGAGAGTACGTAGAGACTGACGCAGCCTAACAATGCCTGGAACAGCACGACGGCGATAAAAGGCCACACAATGCCCAATAACCGAGGGGTTCCGAGAGTCTGCTTTTGCTTCATGAGGTCCCTTGCACATGCACAACTAAAATACGCACGCGAGTGAAAACCGCTCCTGATAGCTCAGCGTAGGCTAAATCACCGCACTTGTTGCAAGTGTCCGTAAAGTTTGGCGTACAAGCCACCATCAGCAATCAACTGCTGATGGTCGCCATCTTCGGCAATATGGCCGCCATCGAACACCAATACCCGATCCGCCTGTTTCACCGCCGACAGCCTGTGGGCGATGATCAAGGTGGTACGGCCACTGAGAAACCGCGCCAGCGCCTGGTGCAGGTTGTATTCGGTTGCCGCATCCAGGGCCGAGGTGGCCTCGTCGAGTATTACCACTTTCGGCTCCGCCAGCACCATCCGTGCAATGGCCAGGCGTTGACGCTGCCCACCGGAAAAGCGCACGCCGGAGCGTCCGACCACGCTGTCCAGGCCCAGCGGCAGCGCCTTGACGGTCGCATCCAGCTGGGCAATTTCCAGCGCCTGCCAACAGGCCTGGTCGCTGCGCTCGCGGCCCATGGTCAGGTTGGCGCGCACCGTATCATTGAACAGTGCCGGGTGCTGCAGCACCACGGAGACATTCTCGCGAATCGTCTCCAGGCCGATTTCCTGCTGGGTCGAACCACCGAAGCGAATGCTGCCGGCCTGCGGCGTATACAGCCCCAGCAACAGTTGCACCAGGGTACTTTTGCCGCCGCCGCTGGCGCCGACAATCGCGACTTTTTCACCCGGGGCGATGTTCAGGTTCAACTGGTCCAGCACCAGTTCCTCGCCGTAGCCGAAATTCAGGCCGCGCACTTCGATGCCGACGGTCTCGCGTCCGGTAAACGGATCGGCACCGCCCGCGTATTGCGGTTCATCGGCGCGGGCCAGCAGTTCGTTGATCCGCGTCAGCGCCCCGCCCGCCGCGTAGTAGGCGTATTGCAGGTTCAGCAACTGTTCCACCGGGCTGATCATGAACCACAGGTAACTGAACACCGCGAGCATCTGGCCGATGGACAGGTCGGAAAACAGCACCGTCAGCATCGCCGCCGCACGGAAGATGTCGATACCGAACTGGAACAGCAAGCCACTGGCGCGGCTGGAGGCGTCGCTTTTCCACTGGGAATTGACCGCAAAATCCCGCA
Organism: Pseudomonas sp. P7779; assembly: GCF_013386315.1. Taxonomy (NCBI): domain Bacteria; kingdom Pseudomonadati; phylum Pseudomonadota; class Gammaproteobacteria; order Pseudomonadales; family Pseudomonadaceae; genus Pseudomonas; species Pseudomonas sp. P7779. The sequence goes on from NZ_JACARZ010000070.1 coordinate 25,571, forward strand.
CTTCCTGGGCCCGCTGGCCCAGGCGCCCGAGGAAAAAGCCCTGGCGATTGCCGGCACGCACTTCCTGGATCGCATCGAGGGTTTCGGTCAGCGCCTGGGTGAACCGCGACGTGCTGTCGTTTTCCAGCTTCTTCAGGTGCTTGACCCGCTTGCCCAACTGCACCGTGGCGTAGATCACCAGCGGGTTGAACAGCAGGATCAACAGTGCCAGCTTCCAGTGCATCCACATCAGGATCCCGGAGGTGCCTACCAGGGTGAGCATCGCCACCAGGAACCGGCTGAGGGTTTCACCGACGAATTTGTCCACCGTGTCCAGGTCGGTGACCAGGTGCGTGGTCACCGTGCCGCTGCCCAGGCTTTCGTATTCGCTGAGGGAAATGCGCTTGAGGCGCTCGATCAGCCGCACGCGAATGCGATAGACGATGTCCTTGGCCAGCCGCGCAAACAACCGCGCCTGCAGCACGTTGAACACCAGGGCGCCGCAACGCAACAGCAACGTCACCAGCAACATCAGGCCGATATAGCCGGCGGCCTTCTGCCAACCCAGGGGCAATGCGTGGTTCATCACCTTCAGTGCCGCATCGCCATGGCCCAACAGCACTTCGTCCACCAGCAACGGCAGCAGCAATGGAATCGGCACGCTGCACAAGGTTGCCAGCACGGCGACGCCATTGGCGATCCACAGGGATTTCTTGTGATGCAGCGCCAGGCGGCGGACTTCCGCCCAGGTCAGCCGGTCGACACGCTTGGGTTGCTCAACGGGATCGGGCTGATCATGCACAGGCAGCTCGCTCCAGCCAACGGCTCAGCAGCGGCGCCAATTCGGACAGCGGCTGGTAGCCGTTGGTCAGCAGCGCCAGTTGCCCATTACGCTCCGCCAGCAAGGTCGGGAAACCGGCGATGCCCAGGTCCTGGACCCAGGTGAAATCCGCCGCGGTGGCCGCGTGCTGGTCGGCGCGGTCGAAAGCTTCGGCGAACTCGATACGCGGCACGCCGGCGGTCTCGGCCAGTTCCACCAATACGTCGGCGCGGGTCACGTCGCGCCCTTCGACGTAGAACGCCTGCTGGATCAGGCCCAGCAGTTTCCACGCGCAATCCGGCGCCAGGCTGCGGGCAGTGACCACGGCGCGGCAAGCAGGCTCGGTGTCGTAGACAAAACCATCAGGCAGTGCACCTTCACGCTTGAACGGCTGGCCGGTGGCGTCGGTCACGGCCTGCCAATGCTCAAGAATATAGCGCCGGGTCGTCGGCTCCAGCGCCGCGCCACTGCCGGTGCGCAAGCCGCCCACCACCAGGTGCAGCTCCACGCCTGCGGCCTGGGCCTGCTCAACCAGCGCCTTGGCCACCGGGGCGAAACCCCAGCACCAGGAGCACATCGGATCCATTACATAGAGCAGGCGTGCGGACATGGCTCAGGCCTCGGAGGATGGGGATTGCTTGTAGTTGTAGCCAATCGGGTGCGGCATATTGCGGGCCTTGGCCAGTTCAATCTGCTTTTGCCGGTCGATCGCGCTGCGACGGGTCTTCTCTGAAAGCTTATCCCAGCAATGCGGGCAACTGATGCCAGCTACATAGTGTTCGGATGCACGGTCCTCGACGCTGACCGGTGTGCGGCAGGCATGACATTGATCGTAGTCGCCTTCGCTCAAGTCGTGGCGCACGGTCACGCGATTGTCGAACACAAAGCAGTCGCCCTGCCACTTGGTTTCTTCCTGCGGCACCTCTTCGAGGTACTTCAGGATGCCGCCCTTGAGGTGATACACCTCGTCGAAACCCTCGCTGAGCATATAGCTCGAGGCCTTTTCGCAACGAATGCCGCCGGTGCAGAACATGGCGACTTTCTTGTGTTTGGCCGGGTCGAAGTTGGCTTTGATGTAGTCGGGAAATTCGCGAAAGCTGGTGGTCTTCGGGTCGATCGCGCCTTCAAAGGTGCCGATGGACACTTCGTAGTCGTTGCGGGTATCGATCAGCAGCACTTCAGGGTCGCTGATCAGCGCATTCCAGTCCTGCGGCTCGACGTAGGTGCCGACTTTCTTGTTCGGGTCGACGCCTTCGACGCCCAGGGTCACGATCTCTTTCTTGAGCTTGACCTTGGTGCGGTAGAACGGCTGCTCGTCGCAGTACGACTCTTTATGGTCGATGTCGTCCATGCGCGGGTCGTTCTTGAGCCAGGCCATCAAGCCATCAATGCCTTCGCGGCTGCCGGAAACGGTGCCGTTGATGCCTTCTTCGGCAATCAGCAAGGTGCCTTTGATGCCGTTGTCGACCATCGCCTGCAGCAGTGGCTCGCGCAGGGCGACGTAATCTTCGAGGGTGACGAACTTATACAGTGCCGCCACGACAATCGGTTGAGTCATGGGTGTTCTCTCCAGGTGGCTACCCTCGTAAAGGGTGAACCGGATGCAAAAAAAACGCGCCGACTGAGCGGCGCGTTGCGGATTCTAACAAAAATGGCGACGATTATGGACCGCCTCTTACTGTGGCGAGGGAGCTTGCTCCCGCTGGGCTGCGGAGCGGCCCCAACCAGGCAGTTGCAACCTTTCAGAAAGATCGCGGTGATTGGCAGAAGGGCTGCTGCGCAGCCCAGCGGGAGCAAGCTCCCTCGCCAGATCAAGCTGATGTGCCACAGTGTCAGTGACCGCCGGCGCAGGTCGGCGAGGCCGGGGCTGCGTCGATTTTCGCCCATTCTTCAGGCGTGTAGGTATGCAGCGCCAACGCATGGAATTCGCTCATCAGGTCACCCAACGTGGCATAGACCTTCTGGTGGCGCTTGACGCGGTTGAGGCCCTCGAACTGCTGGCTGACCAGCACGGCCTTGAAGTGGGTCTGCAACCCACGGCTGTGCATATGGCTTTCATCCAGCACGCTCAAGTGTTCCGGGCTCAGGGCGACGAGTGCCGATTCGATACGCTGTTGCATGGTCATTCCTGTTTACTTCTTCTTGGCCGGGGCCGGGGCTTTTGGCGTCAGCTCGTTGGTCATGTCTTCCAGCAGCTTGTTCACCACAGGTACCGCGCTTTCCAGCTTGGCCTGGGTCATCTGGGCCGATTGCTGGGTCAGCTGGGGCATTTTCTCCAGGACTTTCTTGCCCAGTGGCGACTGGTAGAACGCAACCAGGTCCTTGAGCTCGGATTCGCTGAAGTTGTCGGTGTAGAGCTTGATCATGTCCGGCTTGAGCTTGTTCCAGCCGATGGCCTGGTCCAGGGCGGTGTTGGCCTTGGCCTGGTAGGTGTCCAGGACGGTTTGCTTGGAAGCAGGCGCCTTGGTCTGCTCGAAACGCTGGGCGAACATTTGTTGCACTTGCATGTACACCGGGGTACCCAGCTTGTCGGCATGGGCCAGGGTAAGGAAGGCTTCGGCACTGGCGTTGTGGCTGGCGGTATCGGCAAAAACCTGGCCGCTGGCACATACCAGAGCAACCGCGGTACAGATGGCACGAAGACGAGTCATCGAGTTTCCTTTTCTAGCAGGCGAGGTAAGACCCCAAGGGCGCCCATTCTGCGCCTAAAAAACGCCGCGGCTCAACCCCACGCCTTGTGGGGCCTGGTTTTGCGGGGCTTAATCCGATGAAAAGTCTTTTAAGGGAACCCCACCGGGCGATCAGGGCCTAAACTGCGCAAACGAACCTGAAGGAGTGTGCCCGATGAGCCGTATCGAAACCGACAGCCTGGGAGAAGTGCAAGTCCCGGATGACGCTTACTGGGGCGCGCAGACCCAACGCTCGCTGGTGAACTTCGCCATCGGCGACCAGCGCATGCCCCTGGCTGTGTTGCACGCCCTGGCCCTGATCAAGAAGGCTGCGGCCCGGGTCAACGACCGCAATGGCGACCTGCCCGCCGACATCGCCCGGCTGATCGAACAGGCCGCCGACGAAGTGCTCGCCGGCGAACACGACGACCAGTTTCCCCTGGTGGTGTGGCAGACCGGCAGCGGCACTCAGAGCAACATGAACGCCAACGAAGTGATCGCCGGCCGTGCCAACGAGCTGGCGGGCAAGCCCCGTGGCGGCAAGAGCCCGGTGCATCCCAACGACCACGTCAACCGTTCCCAGAGCTCCAACGACTGCTTCCCCACCGCCATGAGCATCGCCGCCGTGCAGGCCGTCACCGAGAAGCTGTTGCCGGCGATCCGTGAACTGTCTGGTGGTTTGGCAGAGTTGTCGGCGCGCCACATGAAGCTGGTGAAAACCGGCCGCACCCACATGATGGATGCGACGCCCATCACCTTCGGCCAGGAAGTCTCGGCCTTTATAGCGCAACTCGACTACGCAGAACGCGCGATCCGCAGCGCCCTGCCCGCCGTGTGTGAACTGGCCCAGGGTGGTACTGCCGTCGGCACCGGGCTCAATTCACCCCACGGTTTTGGCGAGGCGATTGCCTCGGAATTGGCCGCGCTGTCGGGCCTGCCGTTTGTCACCGCACCGAACAAATTCGCCGCGCTGTCGGGCCATGAGCCGTTGACCACCCTGCACGGCGCCTTGAAGACCCTGGCCGTGGCCCTGATGAAAATCGCCAACGACCTGCGCCTGCTGGGCTCCGGCCCGCGTGCCGGGCTGGCGGAAGTCAAGTTGCCGGCGAATGAACCGGGCAGCTCGATCATGCCCGGCAAGGTCAACCCGACCCAGTGCGAAGCGCTGTCGATGCTGGCCTGCCAGGTGCTGGGCAATGACGTGACCATTGGCTTCGCCGCCAGCCAGGGCCACTTGCAGTTGAACGTGTACAAGCCGGTGATCATCCACAACCTGCTGGAATCGATCCGCCTGCTGGCCGACGGTTGCAGCAACTTCCAGGAGCACTGCATCGCCGGCCTGGAACCCGACGCCGAGCAAATGGCCGCGCACCTTGAGCGTGGCCTGATGCTGGTGACGGCGCTGAACCCGCACATCGGCTACGACAAGTCCGCCGAGATTGCCAAGAAGGCCTATGCCGAAGGGCTGACCCTACGGGAAGCGGCGCTGAAGCTGGGCTATCTCACGGACGAAGAGTTCGACCAGTGGGTGCGTCCGGAAAACATGCTGGAAGCCGGTCATTAAGACGCCAATCGTGCACGCCGGGCCCTGAGCCCGGCGAACAGCGACGGCGCCAACGCCACGGTCGCAGACCCCAGCACCACCAACACGGCACCGCCGTAGCCGAGGGCATTGATGTCTTCGGCGTGCACATACTCGGGCCACATCCACGCGGCCAGCGCCACCGCGACAAAGGTCACCAATGGCGTCAGCGCCAGGGTGGCGCTGACGCGCGAGGCTTCCCAGTGGGCCAGGGCTTCGGCGAATGCGCCGTAGGCAATCAGCGTATTGAAGCAGCAGGCCAGCAGCAGCCAGCCTTGCAGCGGGCTCAGTTGCAGCGCTTCCATCGGGTGCGCCCATGGCGTCAGCAAGAGCGCGCAGGACAGGTAGATCACCATCATCACCTGCAACGAATTCCATACCGTCAGCAACTGCTTCTGGCCCAGGGCGTAGAAGGTCCAGATGGTGGTGGCCAAGAGAATCGTCAGCACCCCGGCGGTGTAGCTGCCCAGGGAGGTCAACAACTCGGTCAGGCGCTGGTTGAAGAACAGGCCGAAGCCGATGATCAGCACCAGCAGGCCCATGCCCTGCCCGAGGCTGAAGCGTTCCTTGAACACGAAGACGCTGGCGATCATCAGGAAGATCGGGCCCACCTGTACCACCAGTTGCGCGGTGCCGGGGCTCAGCAGTTTGAGGCCGACCAGGTAGAGCACATAGTTGCCCATCAGGCCGCACACGGCGATCGCTACCAGCCAGCCACCTTTTGGTCCGAGGGAACGCCAGCTGGGCAGGCGCCTTACGGCGGCGAGATAGATAAACAGACAACTGCCGGAGACGACCAGGCGAAACCAGGTGACGGTGACGGGGTCCATCACCTGCAAGACCTGTTTGAGTTTGATCGGCAGAATGCCCCAGAGCAGCGCGGTCAGCAGGGCCAGGGATAAACCGTAGACCCAACGGCCCGATGAGATGTGCATGAGTGCCCCGAATGCCTGAGGTGGAGGAGGTGCATTCTAGGGGGATGTGAACGGATTGGGATACGGTGCTGATCAAATGTGGGAGCGGGCTTGCTCGCGAAGGCGGTCTATCAGCCAACATTTTCATCGACTGCCCCGCCGCATTCGCGAGCAAGTCGAATCGTCGCACCGCCACTCCCACACTGAGTCAGCGTACGGCTTCGAACAAGCCGGTGGCCCCCATGCCGCCGCCCACACACATAGTGACAATGCCGTAACGCAACTTGCGCCGCTGCAACTCACGCACCAGATGCCCCACCTGCCGCGACCCCGTCATCCCAAACGGATGCCCGATGGAAATCGACCCACCGTTGACGTTGTACTTGGCGTTATCAATTTCCAGCCGATTACGCGCATAAAGGCACTGCGAGGCAAACGCCTCATTCAACTCCCACAAATCAATATCCGCCACCGCCAGCCCACGGGCCTTGAGCAACTTGGGCACCGAAAACACCGGCCCGATCCCCATCTCATCCGGCTCACACCCCGCCACCGTAAACCCGCGAAAAAACGCCTTGGGCTTAAGCCCCAGTTCCAGCGCTTTTTCCAGGCTCATCACCAGTGTCATGGAAGCCCCATCAGACAACTGCGACGAATTCCCCGCCGTCACCGACCCATCCTCCGCAAACACCGGCTTCAATCCCGCAAGACTGGCCAACGTCGTATCCGGACGATTGCAATCATCCCGATCCACCACCCCCTCCAACACCTGCACCGCGCCAGTGTTCTTGTCCTCAACCTTGTACTTCACCGCCATCGGCACGATTTCATCATCGAACAACCCGTCAGCCTGGGCCTGAGCCGTACGCTGCTGGCTTTGCAGCGCATACAGATCCTGCTCTTCACGACTGACGTGATACCGCCGCGCAACGATTTCCGCCGTCTGCCCCATGGGAAAGTAAATGCCCGGCACCTGCTCCTTGAGCAACGGATTGATCAGGTTATCGGTGTTGACGCTCTTCATGGTCAGGCTGATGGACTCGACTCCACCGGCCACGATGATCTCGCTGCAACCGGAAGCAATCTGGTTGGCGGCGATCGCAATCGCTTGCAACCCCGAGGAACAGAAACGGTTGAGGGTCATGCCCGCCGTACCGGTACCCAGTTGCGACAACACCGCCACATTGCGGCCGATGTTGTAGCCCTGGGCACCTTCGTTGGATCCGGCGCCGACGATGCAGTCCTCGACCGTGGCCGGGTCGATGCCATTGCGGGTCAGCAACGCGTTCACGCAATGGGCAGCCATGTCATCGGGACGGGTCTGGTTGAACTTGCCGCGAAAGGACTTGGCCAGGCCGGTTCGCACGCTGTCGACGATCACTACTTCACGCATGGGCTACCTCAATTGTTGTGGTTGTTGAGAGATGGATCGAGCATAGATCCCGCCCTCTTCAACCGCGACAATCATTCACCCCGCGTATGCAAAAGCATGGCGTTACTTCTTCTTGTCCTTCTTGTCATGCTTGTCGGTCTTGTCGAACGCTTCCTCCAGCGCCCGGTTGATGGTGCGCAACACCTTCACCCGCGCCCAGCGCTTGTCGTTGGCTTCAACCAGCGTCCACGGCGCAATCTCGGTGCTGGTGCGGTCCACCATGTCACCCACCGCCGCCCGGTAGTCGTCCCACTTCTCGCGGTTACGCCAGTCGTCCTCGGTGATCTTGAAGCGTTTGAACGGGATTTCCTCGCGGGCCTGGAACCGCTCCAGCTGCGTCTGCTTGTCGATCGCCAGCCAGAACTTGACCACGATCACCCCGGCGTCGCGCAGTTGCTCTTCGAAGTCGTTGATCTCGCCGTAGGCGCGCATCCAGTCCGTCGGCGTGCAGAAGCCTTCGATGCGTTCCACCAGCACCCGGCCATACCAGGAGCGGTCGAACACGGTGAACATGCCCCGCGCCGGAATCTTCTGCCAGAAACGCCACAGGTAAGGCTGGGCGCGCTCGTCTTCACTGGGCGCGGCAATCGGCACGATGTGGTACTGCCGGGGGTCGAGGGCTGCCGCCACACGCCGGATGGCCCCACCCTTGCCCGCCGCGTCGTTGCCTTCAAACACCGTCACCAACGCGTGCTTGCGCATGCGTTTGTCGCGCATCAGCCCGGAGAACCGCGCCTGCTCGGTAATCAGTTGTTCTTCGTAATCGTCCTTTTCAAGGCTCAGGCTCATGTCCAGGCTGTTCAGCAGGCTCATCTGGTCAACCGCCGATGGCAGCGGCGCCGGGTTCATGCCGCTGGCTTTACCCTTGGGCACTTTCAAGGCGTTTTGCAGGCCTTCGAGCAGGATCTTGCCGACGGTCAGCCCGCGGTAGTGCGCATCGACACCCTCGATCACATACCAAGGCGCATAGTCACGGCTGGTGCGGCGCAGGATCCGCTCACCAAAATGCACAAACTTGTCGTAGGTCTTTGACTGCTGCCAGTCCAGCGGGCTGATGCGCCAGCTGTGCAGCGGGTCGTCCTGCAAGGCTTTGAGCCGGGATTTCATTTGCTTCTTGGAGAGGTGGAACCAGAACTTGAAGATCAGCGCACCTTCATCACACAGCATCTTTTCCAGGCGCTCGGCCCCGGCGATGGCCTGGTCCAGCCGCGCGTCCTTGATCTCGCCATGGACGCGACTCTGCAGCATCTGGCTGTACCAGTTACCAAAAAAGATCCCCATGCGGCCTTTCGCCGGAAGCTGGCGCCAGTAGCGCCAGGCCGGTGGGCGGGCCAGTTCTTCGTCGGTCTGCTGGTCGAAGGTGCGCACCTCGATCAGGCGCGGGTCCATCCATTCATTCAGCAATTTGACGGTTTCACCCTTGCCCGCGCCTTCGATGCCATTGATCAGGATGATCACCGGGAAGCGCTTCTGCTGTTGCAGTTCGTACTGCACTTCCAGCAAGGCTTCACGCAGGGCCGGCACTTCGGCGTCGTAGGTGTCTTTGTCGATGGCGTGACCGATTTCGGCAGATTCGAACATGGGCGGCTCCGTTCCAGAAGTGATCAAGACTAGCGGATTGGGCAACAACACGTGGCAGGAAATTCCGCAGCGGCTTGCCATGGATCAATGACAACCCTGTTGATCAGCTAGAATGGCCGCCTTGCCTTTGCCGAGCCGCTCATGAACCCCGTATCCCACGCCCAGCTTGACTGGGATGACCAAGGTCGCCCGCACTCGCGGGTCTTCGATGACGTGTACTTCTCCGACAAGTCGGGCCTTGAAGAAACCCGCTACGTGTTCCTCGAACAGAACCGTCTGCAGGAACGTTTTGCGGCGCTGCCGGTGGGCGGGCGCTTGGTGATTGGTGAGACGGGCTTCGGCACCGGCCTGAATTTTTTGTGCGCCTGGCAGTTGTTTGATCAACACGCGGAGGCGGGTGCGCGCCTGCATTTTGTCAGCGTGGAAAAGTACCCGCTGAGCCACGCCGACCTGCAGCGCGCCCTCGCCCTCTGGCCGGAACTGGCACCGTTCGCCGAGCAACTGTTGGCGCAATACATCGCGATTCACCAAGGCTTCCAGCGGCTGGTACTGGATAACGGTCGAGTCACCCTGACGTTGCTGATCGGCGACGCCCTGGAGCAATTGCCGCAACTGGACGCGCAAGTCGACGCCTGGTTCCTCGACGGTTTCGCCCCGGCCAAGAACCCCGACATGTGGACTGCCGAGCTGTTCGCCGAACTGGCGCGGCTGGCGGCGCCGGGCTCGACCATCAGCACCTTTACCAGCACCGGCTGGGTACGGCGGTTGATCAACGCCGCCGGGTTCAAGATGAAGCGCACCCCCGGCATCGGCCACAAGTGGGAAATCCTGCGGGGTGAGTTTCTCGGCTGGCCCGCTGAAACGCCTGCGCCTGCCGCGGCAAAACCCTGGTTTGCGCGCCCACCTGCGGTTTCCGGTGAACGCCATGCACTGGTCATCGGTGGTGGCCTGGCCGGTTGCGCCACGGCGGCCAGCCTGGCGGCACGCGGCTGGCGCGTCAGTTTGCTGGAACGCCACGCAGCGCTCGCGCAGGAAGCCTCCGGCAACCCGCAAGGGGTGTTGTACCTCAAGCTTTCCGCCCATGGCACGGCACTTTCGCAGTTGATTCTCAGCGGTTTCGGCCACACCCGGCGCCTGCTGGAACACCTGCAACGTGGCGTGGACTGGGATGGCTGCGGCGTGCTGCAACTGGCCTTCAACGCCAAGGAAGCCGAGCGCCAGGCACAACTGGCCGGCGCTTTTGCCCAGGACCTGTTGCACCTGCTGGATAAAGAGCAGGCACAGGCGCGCGCCGGGATAACGCTGGAGCACGGCGGCTTGTTCTTCCCCGAAGGCGGCTGGGTTCACCCGCCGGCGCTGTGCGAATGGCAAGCCAGGCACCCGCTGATCGAAGTGCTCCAGCACCACGACGCCCTTGAGCTCAAGCAGGTCGACAGTCAGTGGCAGGCGTTGCAGGGCGATACGGTTCTGGCTCAAGCCAGTGTGGTTGTGCTGGCCGGCGCCGCCGAGATCAAGCGGTTTTCCTTCAGCGCTGACTTGCCCCTCAAGCGCATCCGCGGGCAAATCACTCGCCTGCCGCAAACGGCGCAAAGCCAGGCGTTGGCCACAGTAGTGTGCGCCGAGGGCTACGTCGCCCCGCCACGCCTGGGCGAGCACACCCTCGGTGCCAGCTTCGACTTCAAGAGCGATGACCTTACGCCCACGGTGGCCGAGCACGCGGGCAATCTGGAGATGCTGCGGGAAATCTCCCTCGATTTGCTGCAACGCCTGGGCGCCGACAGCCTGGCACCCGAACAGCTTGAAGGCCGCGCCGCCTTCCGTTGCACCAGCCCGGACTACCTGCCGATCGTCGGGCCGCTGGCGCAGCGAGAGGCGTTTGATCACACCTACGCCGCCCTTGGCAAAGACGCCCGGCAGGTCCCTGATGCGCCGTGCCCGTGGTTGCACGGCGTGTATATCAACAGTGGCCATGGCTCACGGGGGCTGGTCACCGCGCCACTCTGTGCAGAGCTGCTGGCCGCCTGGCTCGACAATGAGCCCCTGCCGCTGCCGCGCAATGTCAGCGAAGCCTGTCACCCCAATCGGTTCGCGCTGCGTGCCCTGATCCGCGGTAACCCAGGCAAATCCTGAGGGCCACGACGGGCTTGCAACCCGTCAAGGCTCTTTGCCTTATAACGTATTGTTCTAAAACTCCCACAATTTACCCGGGTCAGTCTCTGGGTACCCGCCGTTTTGGCGGGCTGCATTTCTATCCCTCCCCAACGGAAAAACCGGTAAGGAATTTATGTGCGGATTAGCTGGAGAGTTACGTTTCGATCACCAACCTGCCGACCTGGCAGCGGTGGAACGAATCACCCATCACTTGGCGCCACGCGGTCCTGACGCGTGGGGCTTTCATGCCCAGGGGCCGATTGCCCTGGGCCATCGACGCCTGAAAATCATGGACCTGTCGGATGGCTCCGCCCAACCGATGGTCGACGCCCAGCTGGGCCTGTCCCTGGCGTTCAACGGCGCGATCTATAACTTCCCGGAATTGCGTGAAGAGCTGGAAGCCCTGGGCTACGCCTTCTATTCCGGTGGCGACACCGAAGTGCTGCTCAAGGGCTACCACGCCTGGGGCGAAGCCCTGCTGCCCAAGCTCAACGGGATGTTCGCCTTCGCCATCTGGGAGCGCGATGCCCAGCGCCTGTTTATCGCCCGTGACCGCCTCGGCGTGAAGCCGCTGTACCTGTCGCGCACCGGCCAGCGCCTGCGTTTTGCCTCGGCCCTGCCGGCGCTGCTCAAGGGTGGCGATATCAACCCGATCCTCGATCCGGTGGCCCTCAATCACTACCTGAACTTCCACGCCGTGGTGCCGGCGCCGCGCACCCTGCTGGCGGGCATTGAAAAGCTGCCGCCCGCCTCCTGGATGCGCATCGACGCCGATGGCAAGACTGAACAGAAAACCTGGTGGACCCTGCCCTACGGCCCCCACGCCGACGAAGCCAACCTGACCCTGGAAGACTGGACCGACCGCGTACTCGACAGCACCCGCGAAGCCGTGGCGATTCGTCAGCGGGCGGCGGTGGATGTGGGCGTGCTGCTTTCCGGCGGTGTCGATTCCAGCATGCTGGTGGGTCTGTTGCGGGAAGTCGGCGTGCAGGACCTGTCGACCTTCTCCATCGGTTTTGAAGACGCTGGAGGCGAGCGCGGCGACGAGTTCCAGTATTCAGACTTGATCGCCAAGCATTACGGCACCCGTCACCACCAACTGCGTATCGCCGAAAGCGAAATCATCGAGCAATTGCCGGCGGCGTTCCGCGCCATGAGCGAGCCGATGGTCAGCCATGACTGCATCGCCTTCTACCTGCTGTCCCGGGAAGTGGCCAAGCACTGCAAGGTGGTGCAAAGCGGCCAGGGCGCCGATGAACTGTTCGCCGGTTACCACTGGTACCCGCAGGTGGATGGCGCAAGCGACCCGTACGCGGCCTACCGCGACGCATTTTTCGACCGCAGCTACGACGACTATGCCGCTACCGTCGCGCCGAAATGGTTGACCGCGAATGACGCCGCCGGCGACTTCGTGCGCGAGCATTTCGCCCAGCCCGGCGCCGATGCGGCGGTGGACAAAGCCCTGCGCCTGGACAGCACCGTTATGCTGGTGGATGACCCGGTCAAGCGCGTCGACAACATGACCATGGCCTGGGGCCTGGAAGCGCGCACGCCGTTTCTCGACTATCGCCTGGTAGAACTGTCGGCCCGCGTGCCGGGCAAATTCAAATTGCCGGACGGCGGCAAGCAAGTGCTCAAAGAAGCGGCGCGCCGGGTTATCCCGAGCGAGGTCATCGACCGCAAGAAAGGCTACTTCCCGGTGCCCGGCCTCAAGCATTTGCAGGGTGACACCTTGAACTGGGTGCGTGAGCTGCTGCTGGACCCAAGCCAGGACCGCGGCCTGTTCAACCCGGCCATGCTCGACCGCCTGCTCACCGATCCCCAAGGCCAACTGACCCCGTTGCGCGGCTCCAAGCTGTGGCAACTGGCGGCGCTGAACCTGTGGCTCAGCGAACAAGGAATCTGATTCATGAAACCTCATGCCACGGCTTACAGCCAACGCTTGCTGCGAGGCCAGGCGCCCTCCTACGAGCGCCTGCAAGCCCGCTTCGCCGAAGACGGCAGCGAACTGGACCCCACGCCGATTGCCGTGCATTGCGGTTGGGGCCGGCTGTTGATCGGCCACACCTTCCCGGACCCGGCGAGCCTGGCCCTGGAGTTGCTCAACGAGCAGCCCGGCGAGCGGGATATCGCGCTGTATGTGGCGGCGCCGCAGCAGATCCTCGGGATTGATCCCCAGCAGTTGTTTCTCGACCCGTCCGATACCCTGCGCCTGTGGTTCACCGACTATCGCCCGGCAACCCGGGTGTTTCGCGGGTTCCGGATTCGCCGGGTACAAACCGAGGCGGACTGGCAGGCGGTGAACCAGCTGTACCAGGGGCGCGGCATGTTGCCGGTGGACCCGGCGCTGCTCACGCCACGCCATCAAGGCGGCCCGGTGTATTGGCTCGCCGAGGACGAAGACAGCGGCGCGGTGATTGGCAGCGTGATGGGCCTGAACCACCACAAAGCCTTCAACGATCCGGAGAACGGCTGCAGCCTCTGGTGCCTGGCGGTCGACCCGCAATGTACCCGCCCCGGGGTGGGTGAAGTGCTGGTACGCCACTTGATCGAACACTTCATGAGCCGCGGCCTGAGCTACCTCGACCTGTCGGTGCTGCACGACAACCGCCAGGCGAAAAGTCTCTACGCCAAGCTTGGCTTTCGCGCGCTGACCACCTTCGCCATCAAGCGCAAGAACGGGATCAACCAGCCGCTGTTCCTCGGCCCTGGCCCGCAGGCGGAGTTCAATCCCTATGCGCGGATCATTGTCGAGGAAGCGCATCGGCGCGGGATTGACGTGCAGGTGGACGATGCCGATGCCGGCTTGTTTACCCTGAGCCACGGTGGCCGCCGGGTGCGCTGCCGCGAATCCCTCAGCGACCTGACCAGCGCCATCAGCATGACTTTGTGCCAGGACAAGAGCCTGACCCACAAGGTGTTCAAGGCCGCAGGCCTGAACCTTCCGGCCCAGCAATTGGCCGGCAGTGCCGATGACAACCTGGAGTTTCTCGACGAGCACCAGCGTATTGTGGTCAAGCCGCTGGATGGCGAACAAGGCCAGGGTGTGGCGGTGGATTTGCAGACCATTGAAGACGTGCAAAAAGCCATTGAGGCGGCCCGCCAATTCGACACCCGTGTACTGCTGGAAAGCTTCCACGAAGGCCTCGACCTGCGCATTCTGGTGATCGGCTTTGAAGTGGTCGCCGCCGCCATTCGCCGCCCGGCGGAAGTCACCGGCGATGGTCAGCATTCCATTGGCGCGTTGATCGAAGCCCAGAGCCGCCGACGCCAGGCCGCCACCGATGGCGAAAGCAAAATCCCCCTGGACCATGAAACCCAACGCACCCTGCAGGCGGCCGGCTACGACTACAACAGCATCCTGCCCCGTGGCGAACGCCTGGCGGTGCGACGTACCGCCAACCTGCACACCGGCGGTTGCCTGGAAGACGTCACCGCCATCCTCCACCCGACCCTGGTGGACGCCGCCGTGCGCGCCGCCCGTGCCCTCGACATTCCCATGGTGGGCCTGGACCTGATGGTGCCGGCCGCCGACCAACCGGACTACGTGTTTATCGAAGCCAACGAACGGGCCGGGCTGGCCAACCATGAACCGCAGCCGACGGCTGAAAAGTTCGTGGACCTGTTGTTCCCGCATAGCCAACCGACGGCTTGAGAAAGGTGTTGCCTTGACTGGCGCTTTCGCGAGCAAGCCCGCTCCCACAGGGGAATGCATTCCAAATGTGGGAGCGGGCTTGCTCGCGAAGACGCCGGTACAGCCAACACAATCTCTGAGGCGCCCCTTTCATCGAAACCATCGATGCCCTCAACTCATCAGGAGTTTCCATGACCCGAACCATCCCCGAACCGGATCTCGCTTACCTGCAAAAAGTACTGCTGGAAATGCTCGCCATTCCCAGCCCCACCGGGTTTACCGACACCATCGTGCGCTACGTTGCCGAGCGCCTTGAGGAACTGGGCATTCCCTTTGAAATGACCCGGCGCGGCACCATCCGCGCCACCCTCAAGGGCCAGAAAAACAGCCCCGACCGCGCCGTTTCCGCGCACCTGGACACCATCGGCGCCGCCGTGCGGGCGATCAAGGACAATGGCCGCCTGACCCTCGCGCCGGTGGGCTGCTGGTCCAGCCGTTTTGCCGAAGGCAGCCGCGTCAGCCTGTTTACCGATAACGGCGTGATCCGTGGCAGCGTGTTGCCGTTGATGGCCTCCGGTCACGCGTTCAATACGGCCGTGGATGAAATGCCCATCAGTTGGGACCACATCGAACTGCGCCTGGATGCCTACTGCGCCACCCGCGCCGACTGTGACTCCCTGGGTATCAGCGTCGGCGATTTCGTCGCCTTCGACCCGCTGCCGGAGTTCACCGAGAGCGGCCACATCAGCGCCCGTCACCTGGACGATAAAGCCGGGGTTGCCGCACTGCTGGCGGCGCTCAAGGCGATTGTCGACAGCGGCCAGCCGCTGCTGATCGACTGCCATCCGCTGTTCACCATCACCGAAGAAACCGGCAGTGGTGCGGCGGCGGCATTGCCGTGGGATGTGAGTGAGTTCGTCGGCATCGACATTGCGCCGGTGGCCCACGAGCAGCACTCCAGCGAGCACGCGGTGAGTGTGGCGATGCAGGATTCCGGCGGGCCGTATGACTATCACCTGTCCCGCCACCTGCTGCGCCTGGCGGCGGAGAATGAGTTGCCGGTGCGTCGCGACCTGTTTCGCTACTACTTCAGCGACGCGCATTCGGCGGTGACCGCCGGCCACGACATTCGCACCGCGCTGCTGGCATTCGGTTGCGATGCCACCCATGGTTATGAGCGCACGCACATCGACAGCCTCGCCGCGCTGAGTCGCCTGCTGGGCGCGTACATCCTCAGCCCGCCGGTGTTCGCCAGCGATGCACAGCCGGCCAAAGGCTCCCTCGACCGGTTCAGTCACCAGATCGAACACGACACACAAATGGAGAGTGATACCCGCGTGCCGTCGGTGGACAGCCTGGTGGGCCAAAAAACCTGAGACTGGCAACTCGGATCCCGGCGCAGTAGCATCGCCGGGATTCCCTAGCCGAGGCTTGTATGCTGATTCCCTACGATGCACTTGAAGTCGACACCCTGACCCGCCTCATCGAAGACTTCGTGACCCGCGACGGCACCGACAATGGTGACGACACACCTCTGGAAACCCGGGTGCTGCGGGTACGCCAGGCGCTGACCAAGGGCCAGGCGCTGATTGTTTTCGACCCCGAAAGCGAGCAGTGCCAGTTGATGCTCAAGCACGATGTGCCCAAGCACCTGTTCGACTGAGACTCAAGGATTGGGCACAGGCACTGGATGGGTGTTGGCCTGCTGCCCGTGGCGACTGAGGATCTTCTGATAGACCTCCGCCCGGTGCACATTGACCCCCACCGGCGCTTCCACACCCAGCTTCACTTGGGTGCCGTTCACTTCCAGAATGCGCAAGGTGATCTGGTCACCCACCGAAATTATTTCACCTACCGCGCGGCTTAATACCAGCATGGGGTTCGTCCTTTTTAAGTTACCGAACCCCGACCATGCGCTCCCTGCCTGGCACCATCAATGGCCTTCAGGTTAAACAGGCATGCCTTACACATCAGGGTAAATTACCCTACAGACAGGCAGTGAATAAACTCGAATTACACCCAAGAACCAAACGATATGTTCAAATTTGCAGGCACTCTCTGTGGCTAGAGAGCTTGTTGTGGCGAGGGAGCAAGCTCCCTCGCCACAACAAGCCCTCGCCACATCAGGTGCTCACCTGAAATTCAACCTTTTACCGCCTGCGACTGAGCTTTCGCCCGCATCTTGTCCGCCATCACGGTCATCTCGTCATACAGCAGTTGCGGGTTCTTCTGTTTCAATGCCCAGGCCATGCGCCCCTGCTCGTGGGGCAGGATCATGAATTGCCCTTCAGCCACCTGCTGGTAGATGTAGTCGGCGATCTGTGCGGCGGTAATCGGCGAGCTTTCCAGCAGCTTGCCCACCTGGGCCTTCATCGCCGGCGTCGGCCCGCGGAACGAGTCCAGCAGGTTCGTCTGGAAGAAGGATGGGCACACCACATGCACGCCGACTTCCTGTTGCTTGAGTTCCACCAGCAGGCTTTCCGAAAGTGCCACCACGCCGGCCTTGGCCACGTTGTAGTTGCTCATGGCCGGGCCCTGCATCAGGGCGGCCATGGACGCGATGTTGATGATGCGGCCCTTGCTCTTTTCCAGCAGCGGCAGGAAGGCTTTGCAGCCCTTGACCACGCCCATCAGGTTGATCGCGATCTGCCAGTCCCAGTCTTCCAGGGACAGTTCGCTGAAGAACCCGCCCGACGCCACACCGGCGTTGTTGACGATCACGTCGATGCCACCGAACTTTTCCTCACAGGCCTGTGCGAACGCGGTGAGCTGGCTGTAGTCGCGCACGTCGCAGCGCTGGGTGAAACCGTCACCGCCGGCCTGGCGTACAAGCTTGAGGGTTTCTTGCAGGCCCGCTTCGCTGACGTCCGACAAGGCCAGCTGCCAACCCTCACGGGCCCAGCGCAGAGCGATTTCGCGACCCAGGCCAGAACCGGCGCCGGTGATCATCATGCGATTTTGCATAGGAAAGTAGCCTTGTGGTTCACGGAAGAAGTGAGCCGCAGTGTAGCGAAGGTTTTTCCCGCACCCACGCACCATCAGACTGCTGAATGCCCCAGGCAAACCGTGGGCCGGGTCGGATAGCGGGAAACCCGCCAAGTTCCATTTATTTGAACTAAGGACAGTTATTTGCAACGGGGTTAAAGGAAATAAGCAAGTTAGCGAAAAGCTTTAAAAAAACACGGAATTTTCTGCCAAACACATGGGTCGGAGTTATTAAGGCGTCCGTATCAGTTGTCGGGCCTATTCGTTAAATAACAGGTCTTTTCAGAAGACAATAAGGAAAACAAAACATGAGCCTCATTCTTATCATTATTCTGATCCTCCTGCTGGTCGGCGGTCTTCCAGTGTTCCCTCACTCACGCAATTGGGGTTACGGGCCATCGGGTATTCTCGGTACTGTGTTGGTAGTGCTGTTGATTCTGTTGTTGCTCGGCAAGATATAACGCGTTCCAGCGTGCAAAAAAAAGAGGCCTTGAAAGGCCTCTTTTTTTATGCGCGGGTGTTTAGTCCGGCTTGCCGTCCACTACACCGGCGGTGTTGTCCAGCAGGCTCTTGGTAGCGGTCTGCAGGAACGATTCGAGTTTCTGCTTCAACGCAGCCTCGTCCGGCGACTCTGGAATCACTTTCCCGGTCGGGTTGGCGCCCAGTTCGTATTCCCACAACTTCGGCGGCATTTCCTTGGGCAGTACCAGCACCCGGTCACCGGTGAGCAAGGCGACGGTCTGGTCGCTGCCCGACGGCTTGATCACGCCAAAGCCCTTGTCACCTTCCGGCAGGTTGAGCAGGTCACGGCCCCAGCACTGGTGCAGGGTGTCACCGCCCAGGCGGCCCATGATGGTCGGCACGATGTCGATCTGGGTGCCCACGGTGTGGTCACGCTCGCCGAACTTCTCCTGCATGCCCGGTGCAATCATCAGCATCGGCACGTTGAAGCGGCCCAGGTCCATCTCGGTGATCTGCTGCTCGTTGCCGAAGCCGTGGTCGCCCACGATCACGAACAGGGTTTCCTTGAAGTACGGCTCCTTGCGGGCCTTTTCAAAGAACTGGCCCAAGGCCCAGTCGGAGTAGCGCATGGCCGTCAAATGCTCGTTGAGGCTGCCACGGTCGGTGACCTTCTCGACCGGCAATGGCGTCGGCAACGCGTACGGCGTGTGGTTGGACAGGGTTTGCAGCAGCGCATAGAACGGCTTGCCGCCTTCACGGGCCTTCAACTCTTCCAGGCCACGGTTGAACATGTCCTGGTCGGACACGCCCCAGGTCGGGTCCGAGAACACCGGGTTGACGAAGTCATTACGCCCGATGAAGTTGGTCATGCCCTGGTTGCTGAAGAAGCCCGACTGGTTATCCCAGGCGAAGTCGCCGTTGTAGACGTACACGTCATCGAAATCGCGATGGCTGAGCAACTGCGGCAGGCCCGACAGCTTGTGGCTGCCTTCCGGAGTCTGCATCAGGTATTCGAAACCCGGCAGGTTCGGGAAGCAGGCCATGGTGGCGAACATACCCTGGTGGGTGTGGGTGCCGTTGGAGAAGAAGCGGTCGAACAGCAGGCCTTCCTTGGACAGTTTGTCGAAGTACGGCGTGATATTGCCCGGGCGGCCCAGGGCGCCCACCGAGTGACCGGCGAAGCTTTCCATCAGGATAACCACGACGTTCTTGATCGGCAGGGTCTTCTCGGCCGGCGGCGTGAAGTCACGGCGTACCGCGGCGGTGTCGGTGTCGACCAGTTTCTCGCTCGGCAATACCAGCATGTCGCGCACGGTCTGGGTGGCCAGCGGCTGCTCCAGGGTGGCTTTCCAGATGTTCGAACGCTCCTCGGAGAAGCGCGATTTCGCCGCCGCAATCAGCGACAAGGTACCGTTGAGGCCCAACTGGTTGGCGAAGTTCGAGTCGGTGGTGTACACGTCGCCCCAACGCAGTGGCGGGCCCTGGCGCAGGGTGCCACGGATGGCGACCACGGCGACCAGCAGGCAGACCACGAACACCGCGATGCGCGTGTACCACGGCGCTACCTGGCGAGTGCCGATGCTGCCACCGCTGAACGGGCCGCGTGGGCGCGTTGCACGGTCGGCGCCTTTGAAGGCGATGCTCAGGATCAGCGTACCCACGGCCCAGGCCAGCAGGTAGCGCACCACCGGGAAACCGTACCAGAGCATGCTCATCACGGTTTTCGGGTCTTCCTTCACGTACTGGAAGACCAGGCCGTTGAGGCGCTGGTGGAACTCGCGGTAGAAGTCCATTTCCATCAGGCCCAGGAACAGCGCGATGCTGGACGCGACCGTCAGCCACAAGCGGAAGAACCCGCGCGCCGCCATGGCCCGTACGCTGAACAACGCCAGCAGCAACGGCACCAGCACGTACATCACCAGGCGGATATCCAGGCGCAGGCCGTTGGCGAACGCTTCAAGGAAAGTCGAGGCCGGTGTGTCGAGGATCATCTCGCGGTTGTAGACCAGCAGCGCCAGGCGCAGCAGGGAGAACATCACCATCATGATCAAGGCACAAAGCAGCGTGTACGCCAGATGGGATTTGACGGTCGGTTGCAGCAAGCGATTAGAAGCTCGCTGCTGATTCAGGGCGTCCGGGTTTGCCATGTCGTTTTAGGACCCATTGGAAGTTTAAGTTGCGAATGAATACAGCGGCGCCCCGCCCTCGCCCAGGCAGGCTGGGGTAGACGGTGAACGCAATGGCGCAAATGGTGCCCGATCAACGCCGGCAACGCCATTGATTACTCACTCCTGCAGTAGGTGGGCACTCGTTTTAGAGCACTCGACAGGGGAAATAGCCGGCGAATTGTCTTGGATGGAATGTGAAAATTTTGTACAGCGAATATCTCGAAACACAATAACGGGCGTACGGAAACAGATGTGGGAGCGGGCTTGCTCGCGAATACGGTAAATCAGTCGATACATCAGGTGACTGTTACACCGTATTCGCGAGCAAGCCCGCTCCCACACTTACTGTGCCCGCTCTGGATAGCGTTGTTTGGATCAGATCCGCACGTTACCGCGCGGCCCGGCGATCGCCCAGATGATCAAGCCCAGTACCGGCAGCAGCAGGATCAACAGGATCCACAACACTTTGGCGCCGGTACTCGCGCCGCTTTTGAACACGTTGATGATCGCCCAGATATCCAGCGCGAGGATGATCAACCCGATCAGACCATTAAAAGTGGAACCCATGGTGTCGCTCCTAAGTGAGGGCTTGCCTGCTTAGGATAGTCAGCCGTGGCCGGGGGTTCCGTTTTATTTCAGACGTGTACCGCAACCCGCAGGGCTTCCAGCGATGGTTCGCCCTTTATGCCGGTTTCAGCACACAACTCCAGCACCCGTGGCACGTCGTCGCCGTAGACCAGCACAGCCTGGATCTCGTCGTCCAGCAACTGGCTGAAGTTCATCAGCACGTAGCCGCCGTTCTCCGGGTTGAGGGCACTCATCTGGATCTGGATGCGGTTCAGCGCGGTCAGGGCTTCGGTCTTGGCCAGTTGCTTGGGCTTGAGGTTGAACGCCACGCCGGGGCCAAAGGAGGCGACGATCTGGGCGAACAGGTCCAGGTAGGTGTCGGCCTGGAACAGCACGGTGTCAGGCAGGCTGCCGACAACGATCCACTCGCCCAGGGGAATCGGGAAAGTGTCGTCGTAGTTGATGTCGGGGTTGGCGGCCAGGAAAGCGTCGGGATCGGCGTAGGCCTGGGCCGCCTCGTCCGCCACCCTGGCGATCTCGGGTTCGCTCATGCAGCCGGAGCTGATTTTGCTGATGAGTTCGACGAGTGCGGTTTTCATGGGGTGGTCCTGTGGCGGGGCTGATTTTGAGGGCGCAAAGCCTACACCAGTTTTTGCAACTGCGCCGCCGTATCCACCGCCCCCATGGTCTGGGCCGCTGCCAGCGCGGTCACGCCCTGGGCATCGGTGGCCTTGGGATTGGCGCCCTGGCTGATCAGGTAGTCCACCATTTCGGTACGGTTGAACATCGCCGCCATCATCAAGGCGGTGCGACCATCAGAGGATGCGCCTTCGACCAACGCTCCGCCTTCGATCAATGCCTTGACCACCGGCAGGTTGCCCTTGAACGCCGCGCCGGCAATCGGCAGCTGGTTCTTGTCGTTGGCAATCTGGGGGTCGGCCTTGAATTCCAGCAGCACTTTCACCGCGTCCACATGACCATGGTAGGCCGACAGCATCAACAGCGTATCGCCATTGTGGTTGCGCAGGTTCGGCGGCAAGCCCTTGGCCAGCAACGCAGCCAGCATCGCGGCATCGCCCTTGCGCGCCACGTCGAACACCTGCTCGGCAAATTCGGCGGCTTCGTCT
Organism: Pseudomonas sp. P7779; assembly: GCF_013386315.1. NCBI lineage: Bacteria > Pseudomonadati > Pseudomonadota > Gammaproteobacteria > Pseudomonadales > Pseudomonadaceae > Pseudomonas > Pseudomonas sp. P7779. Next base: position 47,642 of record NZ_JACARZ010000070.1, read on the forward strand.
TCGGTCATTTGTTTGGCTTGGTCTGACATGTGGGGCTCCTTGTCTGGTGTTTCATAAGGCGCCCAGTCTCGCGATGGAGTTCCCCACTGTCATGCCTTTTTTCCCAAAAGCGGCGATAGGCAGAATCAATAACGGAACTTGCCCGCCTGAATATCCGCCAACAGTTGCCCGGTGACCGGCACATAACTGTCCGACCCAGGCAGCCAGGCAAAGATCGGATCATCACCGGCCTTGCCCGGGTCGAACGCTTCCTCCTTGAGCTTTACCTTCTGGTATTTGAAGGTGCCCGTGGTTTCCATCTTCACCTTGATCCGCAGGAACAACGGCACCGCATACGCGGGCAATTGCCCGTGGGCGAAGGTCAGCAACTCGCGCATGTCCAGGGAGGCCAGGGATTCGGCAGGCGTAATGGCCGCCATGCCCGCGCGGCCGTTGGTGTTTTCAATCTCCACGCCGTAGGCCACCACTTCGGAAATCTGCGGGTGCTGCAGGAAGATGTTCTCGACTTCGGTGGTGGAGACGTTTTCACCTTTCCAGCGGTAGGTGTCCCCCAGCCGGTCAACGAATTGGGCGTGGCCGAAGCCGATATTGCGCAACAGGTCGCCGGTGTTGAAATAACGGTCGCCCTTCTCGAACACGTCGCTGAGCACCACCTTGCGGTTCTTCTCGGGGTCGGTGTAGCCGTCGAACGGTGCCTTGTCATCGATCCTGGCCAGCAGCAGCCCCTGGCCCCCCTTGGGCACTTCGCGCATGAAACCGTCGGCGCCGCGAATCGGCTCACAGCTGTCATGGGCGTAGTCCACCAGTGCCCAGTGCATCAGGGAAAAGCCGATGGTGTTGTCGAAGTTCAGCACATTGGTGAAGCCGATGTTGCCGTCACTGGCGGCGTACAGCTCGCAGATATGATCAACGCCAAAGCGCTGCTTGAACTCAGCCCAAACCCCAGGGCGCAGGCCGTTGCCGATCATCTTCGTCACCCGGTTGTCCAGGTCGCGCCCATGGGCAGGCTGGTCGATCAGGTAGCGGCACAGCTCGCCGACATAACCCAGGGTGGTCGCATTGAATTTGCGCACATCGTCCCAGAACTGGCTGGCGCTGAACTTGCGGCGAATCGCGAACCCCGACGCCCCGGCAATCGCCGAACCCCAGCACACGCACAGGCCAGTGGCGTGATACAGCGGCAAGGTGCAATAGACGACATCCTCGGGCCCCATATCCAGGGCGATGGTGCCGAAACTGGCCGAGGACTTCATCCAGCGGCCGTGTTTGAAAATGCCGGCCTTGGGCAAGCCGGTGGTGCCGGAGGTGTAGATATAGAAGCAAGGGTCGTTGAAAAAAATCTGCTGGGTGCTGGCGGGGTTTTCCACCGGGCAGTCGGCGCTGGCAGCCATCAGGTCGACGTAATCCGGCGGCACATGGCTGTGCTGCTGATCGGCAATAAACCAGGTTTTATCCGCCTCGATGGCCACCTGGCTGCGCACGGCCTCGTAGGCCCCTACCAACTCGGCACCCACCACAATGGCCGCCGGCGTCACCAAGTTGAGGCTGTGAACCAGTGCGGTCTGGGTTTGCGAGGTATTGAGCATCGCGCAAATGCCGCCCACCTTGGCCACGGCCAGTACGCTGAGCAACAACTCGGGGCGGTTCTCGATAAACAACGCCACCACGTCGCCCTTGCCGATCCCCTGCTGCTGCAGGTAGTGAGCCATGCGGTTGGCCTGCTGGTTGGCCTGGCGGTAGCTCAGCACCGTGTCGCCATACAGCAGCGCGGCGCCGTCGGGGTTGCGTTGGGTGGCTTGTTCAAAGGTCCAGCCCAGGCCGCACGGCTGGTCGGGATCGGTGATGTTGGCAACGCGGATTCCGCGCACCAGGCGCGGCAGTGCACGGACAATGGTGGGCACCTTACGCAGCATCATGCCCCAGGTGATCATGTCACTTGGCGGGTGGTTCATGGCGGGAACGTCCTTTTTCTTATTGTTCGTATGACCCTCAAGGCACCCATCGCACTGTAAGACCCGCGCCGAATGCCTTGCAGAAAAATACGCCAGCCGTTCTTCGGCTGTACACGCAGGATTTGAAAAGTTTTGTATCCCGAAAGGAAAAGGAATTTAGCGCACCGCCAGGTGGTCACTATGGAAGACCTGCCTTGCGTGCCAGCGGTGAAACACTTGGCAAAACCCCGCAAAATGCAGGATGCACGATGGCCATTCATGCAAATTGCACGAAACCGGAAATCTTAAAATTTTATAACTGATTGATTTATAACGATTTTTTAAGATAGTCAGTACTGGCACAATCACTGCACCTATCACTCCACGCTGCAAAACATGAGCTAACGGAGCTGATAGACATGAGCCTGATCCAAGATAAATTTTCTTCTGTGTTCTCCAATTTCGACGTCACCACCCAGGCGCGTCCTGATGGCGGCATCCTGCTGACCTTGCGTAACAGCGAAGGCAAGCAGATCAAACGTTCGATCTCTTATCAGCAACTGCACACGGCCGACCAACTGACGTGGGTCATCAGCGCCATTCGCCGCGACCTGGCTGAACAAGCCAGCGACCTGCCACAGATTTCGATGCTGCAAAGCCAGAACCGCTTTGCCCTGCCGACCTACCATTCGGCTTGACCGTCATGCAGGACCCGAACAGGTCGTGGTGCCGTTGCGCACCACGGCCTTTTTTTATTTGCACAATCCCTGTTTCACCGCCTCGTTCACGGCCTGGACCCGGTTAGTCACCTGCAACTTGCCGTAGATGTTGCGCAGGTGAAACTTCACCGTGGCCTGGGAGATGGAGCGAATCCTGCTGATTTCCCACACCGTCTTGCCCTCGACCGCCCAATGCAGGATTTCCCGTTCCTTTGGGGTCAGGGGTTTACCCGACAACATCGCACGCGCCTTGCGGTTGGCAACCGGCGCGCTGTCCGTTTGCGTGGACGGTTGTTCCTGTGGCTCCGAACCGCTCATGCAGGCCTCTCTCTTCATATAGGTCTTGTAACGCCCGAAGTCGGATTACTCCTATTGACAGGCGAATAAATATTGAGACCAGAGAGAGTTACACAAAGAGTGGAAGTAACAAGTAAGGTCAACGATAAACAGCTGTTACCCACAAACTTTCAAGTTTATTCCTACAGCGATTTCCAACCTGAAGGAATTGAAGTTAAAAAAATGCCCCCTGTTCAGGAGGCATTGCCGGACGAACTTAGTCATCAAGCCGGGGAAAACCCTCGGCGATCGCGTCGCCCGTCAGCATGACCGCCAGCCCTTCAGGGTCACTGAACAGGCGGATCGCCACAAAGTGCGGGTTCTCCCCCATATCAAACCAGTGCGGGATGCCGCTCGGCACCAAGATCAGGTCGTTTTTCTCGCAGAACACCGCGTACACATAATCTTCGATGTGCAAGGTAAACAGCCCACGACCCGCTACGAAAAAACGCACGTGGTCTTGGGCCATGCGGTGTTCGTCGAGTCGCTCGGCGCGCAATTGGGCTTTCTGCGGGTGATCATTGCTGATGCGGAGCACATCAACGGTGGTGTAGCCGCGCTCGGTCATCAGCTTGTCGATGGGCGCCTGGTAGGCGGCGATAATCTCAACCTCGCTGGCCCCGGGCTCAAGTCGGGTAGCCGCCTGCCAGCGATCGAACCCCACACCCAGCTCGGCCAGGGTCGAGGCGATATCGTCCTGGTGAGTCAGGACCTTGTTCGGGGTGTCGGGGGTGCAGACGTGGTAAACCGCGAGATAGCTCATCAAACTCTTCCTCTGTCACGGGAGCCGCTCATGGCCGCTCCTCTTGCAATCGAATGCCAATGATTAGGGCGGCGGCCAGGGCCGCGATGCTGGCAATGCTGAAGGTCAGGGTCGGCCCCAGCAGGTTCCAGCTGTAACCTGAATAGAGTGCGCCCAGCGCACCGCCGGTACCGGCCAGTGCCGCATACAGTGCCTGGCCCTGCCCTTGCTGGCGAGCACCAAAGCTGCGTTGCACGAACTGGATGGCCGCCGCGTGGAAGCTGCCGAAGGTCGCCGCGTGCATCACCTGCGCCAGCAACAGCACCCAGAAGAATTCGGCAAATGAGCCCAGCAGCAACCAGCGCAGTGCGGCCAGCAGGAAACTCGCCATCAATACCCGGCGTACCGAACAGCGCGTGAGAATCCGGCTCATGGCCAGGAACATCAAGACTTCCGCCACCACGCCCAGCGCCCACAACATGCCGATCACGCCACGGCTGTAACCGAGGTGTTCAAGGTGCAGGGTGAGGAAGGTGTAGTACGGGCCGTGGCTCATTTGCATCAGCGCCACGCAGGCATAAAACGCGAGGACGCCGGGGCTGCGCAGTTGCCGCAAAAAGCCGTCACCGGCCAGGCGGTTGCCCTGGGCCGGCGGCTGCGCATTCGGCACCCAGAGGCTCGCGCCGATGATGCCGGCCATGATCACCACGACCACCACCGGGTAGATATCCAGGCTCAGCCAGTCGAACAAGCGGCCCATGATCACCACGGTGAGGATAAAACCGATGGAGCCCCACAACCGCACCTGGCTGTAGCGCGAGGTCTGGCCTTGCAGGTGCGCGAGGGTGATGACTTCAAACTGCGGCAGGACCGCGTGCCAGAAGAACGCGTGCAAGGCCATCACCAGCGCCAGCCAGGCGTAAGTCTTGCTGACAAAGATCAACGAGAAACTCACCAGGGTGCACACCGCGCCAAAGCGCACGATGGCCAGGCGCCGGCCGGTGTAGTCCCCCAGCCAGCCCCACAGGTTGGGTGCCACGCAGCGCATCAGCATGGGGATGGCCACCAGCTCGCCGATGCGCGCGCTGGAGAACCCAAGGTGATCGAAGTACAACGCCAGGAACGGCGCCGTCGCCCCCAGCAGGGCGAAATAGAACAGGTAGAAGCTGGAGAGTCGCCAGTATGGAAGGGCTTGCGTCAGCATAAGTGACTTGTGGCGAGCGAGCCTGCTCGCGCTGGGTCGCGAAGCGGCCCCGATAGAAGCGCCGCAGTTCTCCAGGTACTACCGGATTGCAGGCTTTGGGGCCGCTGCGCAGCCCAGCGCGAGCAAGCTCGCTCGCCACCCACGGTCACAGCTGGCCCAATACCGGAGTACTGACTTTTACGTCGGCGTTTTGCCCACGATGGCGCAGCAGGTGGTCCATCAACACGATGGCCATCATCGCTTCGGCAATCGGCGTGGCGCGGATGCCGACGCAAGGGTCGTGACGGCCCTTGGTGATCACGTCCACCGGGTTGCCGTGCACATCGATCGAACGGCCTGGCGTGGTGATGCTGGACGTCGGCTTGAGGGCCAGGTGCGCAACGATCGGCTGGCCGGAGGAAATGCCGCCGAGAATGCCGCCGGCGTTGTTGCTGAGGAAACCTTCCGGGGTCAGCTCGTCACGGTGCTCGGTGCCACGCTGGGCCACACAATCGAACCCGGCGCCGATTTCCACGCCCTTGACCGCGTTGATGCTCATCAGCGCGTGGGCCAGTTCGGCATCGAGGCGGTCGAAGATCGGCTCGCCCAGGCCCGGCATCACGCCTTCGGCAACCACGGTGATCTTGGCGCCGACGGAATCCTGGTCGCGGCGCAACTGGTCCATATAGGCTTCCAGCTCCGGCACTTTATCCGGGTCTGGGCAGAAGAAAGCGTTGTCTTCGACGCTGTCCCAGGTCTTGAACGGGATTTCGATCGGGCCCAGCTGGCTCATGTAGCCGCGGATCACGATGCCCTGGGTCGCCAGGAACTTCTTCGCAATCGCACCGGCCGCCACGCGCATCGCGGTTTCCCGCGCCGAGCTGCGGCCACCGCCACGGTAGTCGCGCTCGCCGTATTTGTGGTGGTAGGTGTAGTCGGCGTGGGCCGGGCGGAACAGGTCCTTGATCGCCGAGTAGTCCTTGGACTTCTGGTCGGTGTTGCGAATCAGCAGGCCGATGGCGCAGCCGGTGGTGCGGCCTTCGAACACGCCGGAGAGGATTTCGACTTCGTCGGCTTCCTGGCGCTGGGTGGTGTGGCGGCTGGTGCCGGGCTTGCGGCGGTCGAGGTCACGCTGCAGGTCTTCCAGGGACAACTCGAGGCCCGGCGGGCAGCCGTCGACAATGGCGACCAACGCCGGGCCATGGCTTTCGCCCGCGGTGGTAACAGTGAACAGCTTGCCGTAGGTATTGCCGGACATGCAGGGCGCTCCGTGAAATCAGTTGAATCAAGTCAACCGTAATAACTTAAGGCGGCCAGTATACGCAGGCTAACCGACTAGTTCATCCTCGAAACCTTACCGGTAGACGTTGGTCCAACCGGCACCTTCCTCATGATGGCGCGATGATGCTGCGAGTTCTGCTTTTGACCCTCACTCTGTTTTCCAGCCTTGGCTTCGCCGCCTCCCCTGTCGTGCTGCAACGGCCCATCAGCCTGGACACCGGCAGTGGCGAGCTGTTTGGTTCGCTGTTGCTGCCCAAATCCGACAAGCCGGTGCCGGTGGTGCTGATCATCGCCGGCTCCGGGCCCACCGACCGCAACGGCAACAGCGCCGACGGCGCACGCAACGACAGCCTCAAGCGCCTGGCCTGGGTGCTGGCCAGGCACAACATCGCCAGCGTGCGCTACGACAAGCGCGGCGTGGCCGCCAGCCTTGCCGCCACCCCCGATGAACGCAACCTGACTCTGGATGCCTACGTGTCCGACGCCGTGGCCTGGGGCAAGTTGCTCAAGGCCGACCCACGCATGGGCCCGCTGATTGTGCTGGGCCACAGCGAAGGTGCACTGGTGGCCGCCCTCGCCGCCCCGCAGCTCAACCCGGCCGGGGTGATTTCCCTGTCGGGCAGCGCGCGCCCGGTGGACCAGGTGATCCGCCAGCAACTGGCCGACCATATGCCTCCAGCGCTGTTACTGCGCAGCAACCAGATTCTCGATCACCTCAAGGCCGGCCAGGTGGACGCCGATGTGCCCACCCCCCTTGAGGGCATTTTCCGCCCCAGCGTGCAGCCCTATCTGATCAGCCTGTTCCGCGCCGACCCTTCGGCGGCCTTTGCCAAATTGACCATGCCGGCGCTGATCGTCCAGGGCACCAATGACCTGCAGGTCGGCGTGGCCGATGCGCAACAATTGCAGAAGGCCAAGCCCGACGCCGAGCTGACGGTGATCGAAGGCATGAACCACGTGATGCGCATCGTGCCCAACAACGTGAAGCAGCAACTGGAGTCCTATAACGACCCGCAGTTGCCGCTGGCGGCTGAACTGGGCACCCGCCTGGTTCGCTTTATCGACGGACTTCGCGCCAGTTAAGCGAGTATTGCCCCTCCAGTCCTGAGCAAAACGGCCGATAAGCCATGGGTCGACAGCAAAAAGCCTGTCGGCCCGCAGAGCTTGGACAGGATCGCGCCGAATGACGAACACCGAAGCAACACCCGAACCTACCGCCGACACCACGGCTGACACCGAGGCCGCCGCATCGGCCGCGTTACCGTGGGCGGAGGTGCAGGCCGAACATTTCAAGATGCTGCGCCTGGCCCCTTTGGCCACCGACCGTGCCACGGGCGTGCGGCCCCTGCGCTTTGTGCAGTTTGGCTGGGCCGAACGCAACAACAAGGACCACAGCCTGCTGCGCATGGTCATTCAGTTGCCGGGCCAGCGGGTGCGCCGGGAACAGAACCATTTGGATATCTGGGTCGATCACGCGACCCATCGGGTGCACTTTGGCCCGGGCAACAGCCTGGAGATCGAGCCGGCTAACCGCGGCATCGGCCGTTTCCTGGTAGCCCAGGGCGCCGCCTGGGCGAAAAAGAAGTGGTCGCACTACCGCGTCGACGGCGTCGACCTGGCCAACAAGGACGCCCTCAACGAAGCCACGCGCCTGCGCCGGGATCACTTCCTGCGTATCCAGGGCTTTGATGTGGCGTACGCCGATGTCCAGCATTTGAAGGGCAACGTGCAGCCGGGCAAGGTCAGCGATGTGCTGGACAGCTGGAACACCGAAAAGCTGCAGTTCGTGGAGATTCTGGAAGCGGCGCAGATGCTGCAACAGGCCGAGCAGAACCTGGCGGAACAGGAAGTGAAACTGCGCAAGGAAGAGGAAAAAGTCACCAAGTTCAAGCGCGAAGACAGCGGGTTGCGCTTCACGATTACGTGCCTGGTGGCGTTTACCGTGTTTCAGGCGGGGTTGTTGATCTGGATTGCGACGCATCGGTAATCCGGTTTATCAATTGAAACCGGATCAAAATGTGGGAGCGGGCTTGCTCGCGAATGCGGTGTGTCAGTCACCGGATATCTTGACTGAGCCACCGCATTCGCGAGCAAGCCCGCTCCCACACTGACCGCGTTACCCACTTGGAAGCGGTTAAATCCTGGCGGCAAACACCGCCTGATGCGCCCGGCACTGCTCGGCCGTCAACATGAACACGCCATGCCCGCCGCGCTGGAACTCCAGCCAGGCGAAGTCCACTTCGGGGTACAACGCCTCGACGTGAACCTGGCTGTTGCCCACTTCGACAATCAGCAAGCCCTTCTCGGTCAAGTGATCTGCCGCCTCGGCCAGCATCCGCCGAACCAGGTTCAAGCCGTCGTCACCGCAGGCCAGGCCCAGCTCCGGCTCGTGCTGGTATTCATCCGGCATGTCGGCAAAGTCTTCGGCGTCGACATACGGCGGGTTGGACACGATCAGGTCAAAACGCTGGCCCGGCAAACCATCAAAGCCGTCGCCCTGAACGGTATACACGCGCTCATCGACGCCATGGCGCTCGATGTTCTGGTTGGCCACCTCCAGCGCTTCGAAGGACAGGTCGCCCAGTACCACTTCGGCGTCCTGGAACTCGTAGGCGCAGGCAATACCGATGCAACCGGAACCGGTGCACAGGTCCAGAATGCGTGCCGGCGGTGTGCCCAGCCACGGTTCGAAGCGGTTTTCGATCAGTTCGCCAATCGGTGAGCGGGGAATCAATACACGCTCATCAACGATAAACGACATGCCGCAGAACCAGGCTTCCTTCAACAGGTAAGCGGTCGGCACACGCTCGTGGATACGGCGGTGCAGCAACCGTTGCACGTGGGAGATTTCCTCTTCTTCCAGGTTGCAATCCAGGTAACTGTCGGCAATTTCCCATGGCAGGTGCAAGGCGCCGAGCACCAGTTGCCGGGCTTCGTCCCAGGCGTTGTCGGTGCCATGGCCAAAAAACAGGTCTTCCCCATGGAAACGGCTGACGGCCCATCGGATGTGGTCGCGCAAGGTGCGCAGGCGGGAAGTGATCACGGGGGCAAGCTCCTGGAAAAAACGACCGGCGATTCTAACAGTCTTAAGCTGTACCGACGATGTACGAAAAAACCCTTTGCCGCACGTCGGATTTCATCTTAAACGTGGTTTTTGCCTAAACGTAGTGCCCTATTGACATCGCTGCACGCCAACAACGGCGTACCTTACGATGGTAGCGATTCACAGAAGCGCTCAGCCAGAGGACAATGTCACAAAAGCCCCACTCACAGGAGCCCCAGAATGTCCGTTCCAAAGACGATGTTTCAACTCAGCGGTCGTGGTTACGCAGCGGCGAACCTGAACCATGCGACCCTCGTGATCATCGACGCCCAGAAGGAATACCTCAGTGGTCCCCTCGCCCTCTCGGGCATGGACGCTGCTGTCGAACATATCAAGCAACTGGCGGCTGCCGCGCGCAACGCCGGGCGCCCGATCGTGCATGTGCGCCACCTGGGCACTGTCGGCGGGTTGTTTGACCCTCAGGGCGAGCGCGGTGAGTTCATTCCTGGCCTTGAGCCACAGGCCGACGAAACCATCATCGGCAAGCTGCTGCCCAGCGCCTTCCACGGCACCGGCCTGGAGAAACACCTGCAAGACCTCGGTTCCCTGGACCTGATCGTCTGCGGCTTCATGAGCCACTCCAGCGTCAGCACCACGGTGCGTGCGGCAAAAAACCTGGGCTTTCGCTGCACCCTGGTGGAAGACGCCTGCGCCACCCGCGACCTGCCTTACAAGGGCGGCATCCTCAGCGCCGACCACGTGCAGCAGACTGAAATGGCCATCATGGCTGACAACTTCGCCACCCTCGCCTTGACCAAAGATCTGATCTGATCGACCTTCGATGAGCGGGTAGCCGCCCGCTCATCCGCAAATACCTGTCATTTGCTGCAATTGCCTCTGTACCCGGAACAACCTGTGTATCTTCCGGTCGAAGGGCCGATACCCTGGAGGAAAGGTCGGAATGAAGATATCCGATGGTTTTGATGCTCGTCGCTTGCGCCCCAAGGGCCCGAGCAACTGGCGTCTGCGCATCGGCGCCGGCTTTGCCGCGCTGTTGGCGATAGGTGGCGTACTACTGGCAATTGCTGGCGGCGCTGGTTTGGTTGGACACTCACCGGCCCTGGGCGAGCTGAATGCCAGCCCTGGCGGTTCTGCAATACTCTTGGTCATCGGCCTGCTGGTGCTGTGGTTCGGCGTATGGCTGTGGCGCCGTTGCCGTCGGCGCATGCGCCAACCGCTGTCACTGAACATCGCTTCGCACCTGATGAAAAAGCACGACTGATGGCGCACAGATAGCGTTTGTTGCGCATCAAGCCGCCGCGATTAGGTAAACTGCCCGCCCTTCGCGGAGGCTGACATGCAAGACGACGATTTTTCCCTATTCAAGAACGAGCTGCGCGGCGTCAAGCCGATCAAGCATGATCGCGCCGACACCGGCAAACCCAAGACCGATCGCGCCCAGATCGCCAAGCTGCGCCAGGCCGCGACCGTGCGCACGGACGCCACCACCGTGGACGGCCTGTCGGATCAATTCGTTATCGATGTAGGTCCCGAAGACGAGTTGATGTGGGCCCGCGACGGCGTGCAGGAAAGCCAGATGCGCAAGCTCAAGGTCGGCCAGATCCCGTTCGAGGGCAGTCTCGACCTGCACGGCATGACCGTCGAAAAAGCCCGCGAAACCCTCTGGGCGTTCCTCGCCGAAGCCACCAAATTCGAAATCCGCTGCGTGCGCGTCACCCACGGCAAGGCCGTGCGCCTGGACGGCAAGCGGCCGATGATCAAAAGCCACGTCAACACCTGGTTGCGCCAGCACTCCCAGGTGCTGGGTTTTACCTCATGCCAGCCACGTCACGGCGGCGCTGGCGCGGTGTATGTGATGCTCAAGCGCACCATGATGGAAGGCCGCGACGAGTAACAAGTGCCATCGTCAGGCTTGCAGCGATGTGTTGGCCGCCGTACCCTTGCCCTTTGCGAAAATCCCACTAGGTAGTTTCATGTCCCTGGAACAGAATTACACCGCGATCCTCGGCCAGCTCGGCGAGGACGTTTCCCGCGAGGGCCTGCTCGACACGCCAAAACGTGCCGCCAAGGCCATGCAGTATCTTTGCCGCGGTTATGAACAGACCCTCGAAGAAGTCACCAACGGTGCCTTGTTCAGCTCTGACAACAGCGAAATGGTGCTGGTCAAGGACATCGAGTTGTACTCGCTGTGCGAACACCACCTGCTGCCGTTCATCGGCAAGGCTCACGTCGCGTATATCCCGAGCGGCAAAGTGCTGGGCCTGTCGAAGGTCGCGCGTATCGTCGATATGTATGCCCGCCGCCTGCAGATCCAGGAAAACCTCAGCCGCCAGATCGCCGATGCGGTCCAGCAGGTCACCGGCGCCCTGGGCGTTGCAGTGGTGATCGAGGCCAAGCACATGTGCATGATGATGCGCGGTGTGGAGAAGCAGAATTCGTCGATGATCACGTCGGTGATGCTGGGTGAGTTCCGCGAAAACGCGGCGACCCGCAGCGAGTTTCTCAGCCTGATCAAGTAATCCGCGGCACCTGGAAAACCGGCGTTCATCGCCGGTTTTTTTTCGCCTGTGAAAAATCAGGTAAGCTGCGCCCCCTTAAGTCTAGGGCAAGAGGTTTCAGCCATGTTCGTCAAAGCACTTCGAGTGGGCCTCGGCCACGTCATCATCGCCGGCGACTTCCTGACCCGTCCGCGCAAAAAGCAGCGCCCTGCCGAACAACAGGCGCAGGTGAACGCAGCGGCCAAGGACCTGACCCTGTATCAATTCCACGCCTGCCCGTTCTGCGTGAAGACCCGCCGCACCCTGCACCGCCTGAACGTGCCGGTGGCCTTGAAGGATGCGAAGAACAACGTGCAGGATCGCCAGACCTTGCTGGAGCAAGGCGGCAAGATCAAGGTGCCATGCCTGCGCATCGAAGAGAACGGCCAGACCACCTGGATGTACGACTCCAAGGTGATCATCGATTACCTCGACAATCGGTTTGCGGCGGTCTGACAAACAGCGAGGATCCAGTGTGGGAGCGGGCTTGCTCGCGAAGGCGGAGTATCAG
>NZ_JACARZ010000071.1:0-17961 GCF_013386315.1 Pseudomonas sp. P7779
TGCGCGCGAATGCGGTACGTCAGTCACACATGCGCCACCTGACACACCGCATTCGCGAGCAAGCCCGCTCCCACATTTCAACCGCGTTCCGGCAATGAGATCCTTGAGTCATTTCCACAACCCCGCCATCATGCCACCCCATCGACCACCGCCTTCCCGAGCCCGCCGTGCCTGATTCCTACGTTTTCTCCGAGCAAGTCGGCCACCTGCTGCGCAAGGCCTACCAGCGTCACCTGGCAATCTTCCAGCAGAACGTCGGCGACTCGCAGCTCACCGCCGTGCAGTTCGTCACTCTGTGCGCCCTGCGCGATCACGGTGCAAGTTCGCTCACCGAACTGGTCAAGGCCACCGCCGTCGACCAGGCGACCATCCGTGGCATCGTCGAACGCCTCAAGGCCCGCGAACTGATCACCCTCGAACCCGACCCGCAGGACAAACGCAAAGTCGTGGTCAACCTATCCGACTCCGGCGCCGCCCTGGTGCAGCAAACCGTGCCCTGCGCCGCCACCATCACCGAACTGACCCTGAGCAACCTCAACCCCGCCGAACGCGTCGCCGTACTCTTCCTGCTACGCAAAATGATCGAAGACCCCCAGGCCTGACCCCAATCCCCTGTGGTGAGGAAGCTTGCTCCCGCTGGACTGCGCAGCAGGCCCATCTTTTGGGGTCGCTTCGCAACCCAGCGGGAGCAAGCTCCCTCGCCACAGCTATTCATCCATCTTCTGGCACCGTTTTTGCTCTACGTTGATGTAGTAACCACTTCACCCGTCAAGTGTGTCGCGAGACCCCAGGTACGCGACGCTTTTTTTTGACTGTTTGATGTAGTGGACACTTCACCAAATCCAACGGGCGAAGCGAATGACCAGCCAGAACATCACGGTAACGCTTGAGGTCAACGGCCACACCAGCGAAGTCAGCGCAATGGCCGACACCCCGCTGTTGTTGATCCTGCGCAATGATCTGCAACTCAACGGCCCCAAATACGGCTGCGGCCTGGGGGAGTGCGGCGCCTGCACGGTGATCATCGACGGCGTGGCTGCACGCTCCTGCGTCTTCCCCCTGTCGGGTGCCGTGGGACGCAACATCGTCACCCTCGAAGGCCTCGGCACCCGCCAGACCCCGCACCCGGTGCAGCAGGCCTTCATCGATGAACAGGCCGCCCAGTGCGGCTACTGCCTCAACGGCATGATCATGACCGCCAAGGCCTTGCTCGACCGCAATCCCAACCCCAGCGAAGCCGAGGTGCGCAGCGAACTGTCTGGCAACCTCTGCCGCTGTGGCACCCATATCGAAATCCTCCGCGCGGTGCTGCGTGCCGCCCGCCAAACGCCTTGAACGTGGATCGATGACCATGACTGACGCAATCCCTTCCCGCGACCAATGGCTGGCCAAGGCCGGCGTCCTGCTGATCGTCGACGATGTGCTGCCACCTTCGGGGCCGGTGGCCAAAGGCGGCACACCGACGGTCAAGCCCAAGGAGCTGGGGCTGTTTATCGCAGTGAACGATGACGGGCTGGTGTACGCCTTCAACGGGCACGTGGACCTGGGCACCGGCATTCGCACCTCCCTGGCGCAGATCGTCGCTGAAGAACTGGACCTGACCATGGACCAGGTGCGCATGGTGCTGGGCGACACCGAGCGTGCGCCGAACCAGGGCGCGACCATTGCCAGCGCAACCTTGCAGATCTCCGCGATTCCGCTGCGCAATGCCGCCGCCGAAGCCCGGCGTTTCCTGCTGGCGCGGGCGGCGCAACGCTGGTCCGTAAATGCTCAAAGTCTCAAGGTCGACGCAGGCGTTATCCGCGGCGAAGACGGGCGCACCATCACTTATGGCGAACTGGTGACGGGCGAGCATGACCAACTGCGCATCAGCGGCGATGCACCGCTCAAGGCCACCGCCGATTACCGCCTGGTGGGCAAGGGCGCAGCCCGGGTGGATATCCCGGGCAAGGCCACCGGCGAACTGACGTACGTGCACGACATGCGCGTGCCGGACATGCTCCACGGTCGGGTGATCCGCCCACCGTATGCGGGCCTGGATTGCGGTGACTTTGTCGGCAACAGCCTGCTGAAGGTCGACGAGTCTTCCATCGCCCATATCCCGGGCATTGTTGCGGTGGTGGTGATCCGTGATTTTGTCGGCGTGGTGGCCTTGCGCGAAGAGCAGGCAATCAAGGCCGCCCAGGAACTGCAGGTGCACTGGAAACCCTGGAACCACCCACTGCCGGACATGAGCGATGTGGAGCAGGCAATCCGCGACAACCCGCGGGTACGCCGCACCGTGCTCGACCAGGGCAACGTCGACGCAGCCCTGGCCGCCGCCAGCCAGCGCATGCCGCGCACCTACCTGTGGCCATACCAGATGCACGGCTCCATCGGCCCGTCCTGTGGCGTGGCGGATTATCAGCCCGGTGGCAGCCGCGTCTGGTCGGGCAGCCAGAACCCGCACCTGCTGCGGGCCGACCTGGCCTGGTTGCTGGAATGCCCGGAAGCGTCCATCGACGTGATTCGCATGGAGGCCGCCGGCTGCTACGGCCGCAACTGCGCCGATGATGTATGCGCCGACGCCTTGCTGCTGTCGCGTGCGGTGGGCAAGCCGGTGCGGGTGCAACTGACCCGCGAACAGGAGCACCTGTGGGAGCCCAAGGGCACCGCGCAATTGATGGATGTCGACGGCGGCCTGAACGCAGACGGCAGCATCGCCGCCTATGACTTTGAAACCAGCTACCCGTCCAACGGCGCGCCCACCCTGGCGCTGCTGTTGACCGGCCGGGTCGAGCCGGTGGCGGCGATGTTCGAGATGGGCGACCGCACCTCGATCCCGCCCTACGACATCGCGAACATGCGCGTCACCATCAACGACATGGCGCCGATCGTTCGCGCCTCGTGGATGCGCGGTGTGTCGGCGTTGCCCAACACCTTCGCCCATGAATCCTATATCGACGAACTGGCGTTTGCCGCCGGGGTCGACCCGGTGGAGTACCGCCTGCGTTACCTGAAGGACGAGCGCGCCATCGACCTGGTGAAATCCACCGCCGAACGCGCCAACTGGGCACCGCGTACCGCGCCGATGCAAACCGCGAATGAGGACCACCTGCTGCGTGGTCGGGGCTTTGCCTACGCGCGCTACATCCACAGCAAGTTTCCCGGCTTCGGCGCGGCGTGGGCGGCGTGGGTCGCGGACGTGGCCATCGACAAGCAGACCGGCGATGTCTCGGTGACGCGCGTGGTGATCGGGCATGACTCGGGGATGATGATCAACCCCGCAGGGGTGCAGCATCAGATCCACGGCAATGTGATCCAGTCCACCAGCCGTGTGCTCAAGGAACGCGTGACCTTTGAAGAGTCGACCGTGGCGAGCAAGGAGTGGGGCGGTTATCCGATCCTGACCTTCCCGGAAGTGCCGCAGATCGACGTACTGATGATGCCGCGCCAGGACCAGCCCCCGATGGGCGCCGGTGAGTCGGCCTCGGTGCCCAGCGCGGCGGCGATTGCCAATGCGATCTATGACGCCACCGGCATCCGTTTTCGCGAGCTGCCGATTACTCCCGAGCGGGTATTGGCGGCGCTAAATGCAGGCACCCTGGGCGAGCCGGCGAAGTCCCCGGAAAAGCGCCGCAAATGGTTGTTCGGCTCATTGTTCGCCGCCTTTGGCGCGGTGCTGGGCATGGCTGCTACCGCGTGGCCGTTTCACAGCGAAATTGCCCCGATTGCACCGCCCAGTGCAGGCACCTGGTCCAAGGCCACCCTGGAGCGCGGGCGCTTGCTGGCTGCCGTGGGGGATTGCGCGGTGTGCCACACGGCACCGGGCGGTGCCCCCAATGCCGGCGGGCTGGCGATGCATACGCCGTTCGGCACCCTTTACAGCAGCAACATCACCCCGGATGAGAAAACCGGGATTGGCAACTGGTCCTACCCGGCGTTCGAGCGGGCGATGCGCGACGGCATTGGCCGCGACGGGCGCAACCTGTACCCGGCGTTTCCCTATACGGCGTTTCGCAATATCAACGATGCCGACATGCAGGCACTGTATGCCTACCTGATGTCCCAGGCGCCGGTGAGCCAGGCACCGGTGCCGAATGCGATGAAGTTTCCGTTCAATATCCGGCCGTTGATGGCCGGCTGGAATGCGCTGTTCCTGCGCCGCGGAGAAATCAGCGTGCAGCCACAGCGCAGCGAGCAATGGAATCGTGGCGCTTACCTGGTCAACGGTTTGGGGCACTGCGCGGCGTGCCATTCGCCGCGCAACCTGATGGGGGCGGAGAAGGGCGGCAAGGCGTTCCTCGCGGGCGGCAGGGTGGACGGTTGGGAAGCGCCGGCCTTGAATGGCTTGTCCAAGGCGCCGACGCCGTGGACCGAAGACCAATTGTTCAGCTACCTGAGCACTGGTTATTCCGATGCCCATGGCGTGGCAACTGGGCCGATGGGACCGGTCGTGACTGAACTGGCGAAACTGCCCAAGACCGACATCCGCGCGATGGCGGTGTACCTGGCTTCGCTGAACGACAGCGGCGCCGCCGAAGCGCAGGTGGTGGCAGCTGCGACGGTGCCCAATGCCAATGGGCGACGGGTATTCGAAGGTTCATGCAAGGCCTGCCATGCCGACGGGCAGGGCCCGAAGCTGTTCGGCGTCAGCCCATCACTGGCGACCAATACCAATGTGCACAGCGATCAACCGGACAACCTGATCAAGGTGATTTTGCAAGGGATCAGCACTCCGGCGACCAAGGATCTGGGTTACATGCCGGCGTTCAAGGACAGTTTGTCGAACACCCAAGTGGCGGAGTTGGCCGCCTACCTGCGCGGGCGCTTCGCACCCCATGCACCGCAGTGGGAAGGCCTGGAGCAAACCGTGGCACACCTGCGAGCCAATCCCGGTACCCATTGATTCACACGGTCAAAAAATGTGGGAGCGGGCTTGCTCGCGAAAGCGGTTCGTCAGTCGCCAAATATATTGACTGATACACCGCATTCGCGAGCAAGCCCGCTCCCACATTTAGATCCAGGTTCTACCGTTGGATGGGCGGTGTCACGCATACCCCGCGCAACACCAGATCACTGATAAACCCCAGCCAATCCCGCTGCTGGGTCTTATCCGCCAAATCCTCCCCCAAAAACGAACTCAGCGTGTGCTGGTTGGAGTTATAGAAGTAGCACAACGAAGCAATCATCAAGTACACATGCTTGATGTCCACATCTTCACGAAACAGCCCCTGGGCCTGGCCCGCTTCAATGATCGGCCGCAACACCCCAACTGCCTCCCCGGACAACCGCCGCAGTTCACCCGACTGCTTCGCATGCTTGCCCTGGTGCAGGTTCTCGATGCTCAGGATCGCCACAAACTCGGGATGCTTGACGTAGTAATTCCAGATAAACCCCACCAGCGTCTGCAACGCTTGCACCGGTGCAGTCAGGTCGAGCTTGAGCTTGCTTTCGGCCTTGTTGAACTGTTCATAGGTGTGCTCCAGCACACACACAAACAGGTGCTCCTTGCTGCCGAAGTAGTAATACAACATGCGGTCGTTGGAGTCGGCCTCGCGGGAAATGCTTTCCACACGCCCGCCGGAATAGCCGTCGCGGGTGAAGACCTTGACCGCCGCCTGGAGAATCCGCGCGCGGGTCTGGTCGGCTTGCTGGGCGCGGATACCGGTCTTCTTGATCACCATCGAAAAGCCTCTGCTGCGCGGCGTAAAGGCCCGGAATATAGCATGGGCATTATTCCGTTACCGACAGGCTCTGTCACAAACGCGGCATAACGCTGGGGCTTGGATCGGAAAAGTATTACTTTCGAGTTCTTCTAATAAACAGAGTAGCCAGGGATGAAATACCAACCGTTTACCCGAACTTTGATTGCCACCGCGCTGGTGCTGACTGTCAGCGGCGTGCAGGCGGCTTCCCAGGCCCCGGTGGCTGGCGAAAATGGCATGGTGGTCACCGCCCAGCATCTGGCGACCCATGTGGGCGTGGATGTGCTCAAGGCCGGTGGCAATGCCGTGGATGCGGCGGTGGCGGTGGGCTACGCCCTGGCCGTGGTGTACCCGGCGGCCGGCAACCTGGGCGGCGGTGGGTTCATGACCGTGCAACTGGCCGACGGCCGCAAGACCTTCCTCGACTTCCGCGAAAAAGCCCCGCTGGCCGCGACCGCCGACATGTACCTGGACAAGGACGGCAACGTGGTCCCGGACCTCAGCTCCAAGGGCCACCTGGCGGTCGGCGTTCCCGGCACTGTGTCGGGCATGGAACTGGCGCTGAGCAAATACGGCACCCTCAAGCGCGCCCAGGTCATCGCCCCGGCGATCAAGCTGGCCGAAGACGGTTTTGCCCTGGAGCAGGGCGATGTCGACCTGCTGCACACCGCTACTGACGAATTCAAGAAAGACAAAGACCTGCGCGGCATCTTCCTGCACGGAGGCGAGCCGATGCTGGTGGGCCAGAAGCTGGTGCAGAAAGACCTGGCGAAAACCCTGCGGGAAATCTCCGCCAAGGGCACCGATGGCTTCTACAAAGGCTGGGTAGCCAAGGCGATTGTGGATTCCAGCCAATCAGGCAAAGGCATCATCACCCAGGCCGACCTGGACAAATACAAGACCCGCGAACTGGCGCCCATCGAGTGTGACTACCGTGGCTACCACGTGGTGTCCGCGCCACCACCGAGCTCGGGCGGGGTGGTCATCTGCGAAATCATGAACATCCTCGAAGGCTACCCGATGGCCGATCTCGGCTATCACTCGGCCCAGGGCCTGCACTACCAGATCGAAGCGATGCGCCACGCGTACGTCGACCGCAACAGCTACCTCGGCGACCCGGACTTCGTGCAGAACCCGGTCGAGCACCTGCTGGACAAGGATTACGCCGCCAAACTGCGCGCCGCCATCGACCCGCAGAAAGCCGGGATTTCCCAGGACATCAAGCCGGGCGTTTCGCCCCACGAAGGCAATAACACCACCCACTACTCCATCGTCGACAAGTGGGGCAACGCGGTCTCGGTGACCTACACCCTCAACGACTGGTTCGGCGCGGGCGTGATGGCGAGCAAGACCGGGGTGATCCTCAACGACGAAATGGACGACTTCACCTCCAAGATCGGCGTGCCGAACATGTACGGCCTGGTGCAGGGCGAAGCCAACGCCATTGCACCGGGCAAGACGCCGCTGTCGTCCATGAGCCCGACCATCGTCACCAAGGATGGCAAGGCGGTGATGGTGGTGGGTACGCCGGGTGGCAGCCGTATCATCACGGCCACCTTGCTGACCATCCTCAATGTGATCGACTACAAGATGAACATCCAGGAAGCCGTGGACGCCCCGCGTTTCCACCAGCAATGGCTGCCTGAGGCGACCAATATCGAACGCTTTGCCCTGAGCCCCGACACCCAGAAAATCCTCGAAGGCTGGGGCCACAAGTTTGCCGGCCCGCAGGACGCCAACCACCTGGCGGCGATCCTGGTAGGCGCGCCGTCCCTGGACGGCAAGCCGGTCGGCAATAACCGTTTCTATGGGGCCAACGACCCTCGGCGCAATACCGGGTTGTCGCTGGGCTACTAAAGCCCGCGGATCAGCTCCAGCACCTCGGCCTTCTTCAGCGGGTGCTTCAGGCGTTGCGAGAGCAGCGCCATGGCCCGCTGATGTTCACAGGCAACTACCGCTTCCACTTCGTCGCCCTGGCAGAGCAGGGCGATGAAGTCGTGGCGCTGCAGGTCGCCTTCCACGTGGAGCTGATTCCAGTGGCGGGGGTGGCCCAGCAGTTCAAAGGTCTTGCCGAAGTGATACGTCCAGAAGAACGGCACATCGGCAAACACCTGTTGTGCGCCCAGCATATTGCGCGCCGCCAGCACCCCGAGTTGCTGCGCCACACGCCAGTGTTCGATGCGCACGGGTTGGCCGTTCCATGGAAAGGTCACCATATCGCCCGCCGCCCATAGTTCGGGCGCGACAGACAAACCGGCATCGGCTTTCAGCGACTGGTCCTCGGCTTTTTCCAGCCCCTCGACAAACCCCGTGGCAGGCGTGACGCCGACGCCTATCAGTACCAGGTCTGCGGCCAATCTGTGGCCGTTTTTCAGCACCACCGTCGTCACGTCCATGTGGCCTTCCAGGCGTGCAGGCTCGCTGGCGGTGTGGAATATCACGCCGTTGGCTTCATGCAATTGGCGCAGTGAGGCACCGATGCGCTTGCCCAGTTGGGCCGCCAGCGGAATCTCGTGACGGCCCACCACCTGCACCGTCAACCCGCGCTTGCGTAAGGCGGACGCGGCTTCCAGGCCGATAAAACTGTCGCCGATGATCACTGCACATGTGCCCGGTTGAGCCGCCTTGACGATACGCGCCGCATCGTCCCGGGAGCGCAACACGAACACGTTGTTGAGTACGGTGCCCGGAACATCCAGCGGCCTGGCTTCGCCGCCGGTGGCCAGCAGTGCGGCGTCGTAGTCGAAGTGGCGACCGTCCGCAAGCTCGAGGCGCTTGGCTTGAGGGTCGAGGTGGCGCACTTCGCCGTGGATCCGCGACGCGTGGCAGGTGGCCTCGTCCAGCAAGGGCGGTGTTTCCTGCGGCGGCATCTCGCCGCAGATGACGAATTTGCTCAGGGCGGTGCGGTCGTAGGCGGGGTCCTGTTCCTGGTCGATCCACAACAACCGGCCGCTGAAACCCTTGCGGCGCAGCGTGGCCACGGCCGCCGAACCGGCTGCACCGGCGCCAATCACGATAAAGCAGCGCGAATCGTTGGTGTGCGGGGCAACGGGCGAGGGCAGTGCCTCGTCGCCCACACTGACCACGCCGTCGTGAATCTCCACCGGGTACTGCTTGAGCTGCACCAGCGCGGGCGGCTCGCAGACCTGGCCGTCATCCACCCGGAAGGCCGCCTTGTGCCACGGGCAAATGATCCTCCCGTCACAGACCACGCCTTGCTCCAGGGGCGCCCCGGCGTGGGGGCAATCCGCCTGATAGGCACGAACCTCGCTACCCGAACGCACCAGCAGGATGTGATGGGCAGCGGTTTCAACACGAACGCCACGGTCTTCGGGCAAGTTGATCAAGCGGGCAACGATGCGCATGTTCATAGGCCAATCTCCTTTTAAGGATTGACCTGTGCCCCAGGTAGAGGACTGCGTTGACCCGATAACCGGTCTTCAGCCCTGCGCGCCAGAGCGTTGAAAGTGGGTCGTGCCTAACGAGCGGTGCATGAAAACCGTCCCCGCCGGTCAATCCAGCAGTTGTTCCACAGCTGAAAAGGCCTGGTCCTGGCGTGCTTGCCAATCCCCACGGATGACCCGTAGCGGTAGATGATGTTGCTCCAGCCAGTCACGACTGGCCTGAAAAAACGCCAGGCGATCGGCAAACTCCGGCTGGCAGCGCTGGCCATCGGCGGTCCACTCCACGTCTTCCGGCGACAGCAGCAGGTGCAGGTCGTAGTGGCGGGCGAGCAGTTCGCTGTCGAGCCACGCCGGGTAGTCGCCAAACAGGGTCTGGCTCCACAGCTTGTTGGTCAGCAGGTTGGTGTCGAGGATCAGCAACGCCGGCTGCGCGGCGCGGGCGGCATCTTCCCAGGCCAACTGGCCCCGGGCGATCTCCGGGATATCCGCCAGGGTGGTATCGCGCTGGTGGTGGTCGATGAAATAACGCACGTATTCGCCCACCATTACCCCGCCAAAATGTGCCTGCAACTGGGCGGCCAGCCAGCTTTTACCGCTGGATTCCGGGCCGGCCAGTACCACCACCTTCATGCGTGCAACGCCGGGTCGGCGCGCCATTCACGCCAGCCCTGCACGGCGATCACGGTGAACAAGGCGTAGAGCGCGGCGGTGAGGTACAGGCCTTTGTAGAGGAACAGCCCGACGAAGATCACATCCACGGTGATCCACAACGGCCAGCACTGCACGCGTTTTTGCGCCATCCACATCTGCGCCACCAGGCTGAAGCCGGTCAGGGCCGCGTCCAGCCAGGGTTGGGCGGCGTCGGTCCAGTGGGCCATGGCTGCGCCCAGCAACAGGCTGCCCACAGCACCCACAGCCAGGCCTTGCAGGATCGGTTGCAGGCCCAGGCTGGTGACTTGCCGGCCTTGCTTGACCTCACCGGCGCGGGTCCACTGCCACCAGCCGTAGAGTTGCAGGGCGGCGTAGATCACTTGCAGGAGCATGTCGGAGTAGAGCTTCACATCGAAGAAGATCCAGGTGTACAGCAGCACCATCACCAGGCCGATGGGCCAGCACCACGGGTTCTGTTTAACCGTCAACCAGACAGCGATCACCCCCAGGGCGGCGGCAAACAGTTCAAGCCCGGACATGGCGGTTCCTTGGGGGAGTCGAAGAGGGCGCTGATTGTAACCAATGTGGGAGCGGGCTTGCTCGCGAATGCGGTGAGTCAGCCAACAAATTTGGCACAGATACACCGCATTCGCGAGCAAGCCCGCTCCCACATTTGAGCGGCGTCAGACCTTGAACTGGCGCAGAAGGCTGTCGAGTTGTTCGCTCAGGCCTTTCAAGTGCGCACTCGCGACGCTGGACTGCTGCGCCGCCAGCGCGGTGCTGTGGGACAAGCCGGCTGCCTGGGTGACGTTCTGGTTGATGTCTTCCACCACATGCGCCTGCTGCAACGTGGCACTGGCAATCGAGGCGTTCAGCCCGTTGAGATTACGCAGCGCCTGGCCGATGGCAGTCAGGCTCGCTCCCGCCTGGCCTGCTTGTTCGATGGTCAGTTGCGAGGCCTGGTGGCTGTCGCTGATGACCTTGACCGCTGCCTCCGAATGGCCTTGCAGGCGCTCGATCATCGCCTGGATCTCTGCCGTGGATTTTTGCGTGCGCTGGGCCAGCAGCCGTACTTCGTCGGCCACCACTGCAAAACCACGGCCTTGCTCCCCGGCGCGGGCCGCTTCGATGGCGGCGTTGAGGGCCAGCAAGTTGGTCTGGTCGGCAATCGAGCGGATCACTTCCAGCACGCCGCCAATCTGCGTGCTTTCAGTCGACAGCGTACGGATCACCTCCACGGCCTGGCTGATGGTGCCGGAGAGCTGGTCGATCCGTTGCAGGCTGCCATCGATATTGAGCTGGCCCTGTTCGGCCTGCACCTGGGCATCGCGCATTTCGCTGGCAGCATGCTCGGCATTCCTGGCCACGTCCTGTACGCCATAGGTGACTTCATTGATCGCCGTCGCCACCAGTTCCATCTGCTGCGATTGCTGCTGGCTGCGGTCATGGGCATCGCTGGCGTTGCTGCCCAGCTCGGTGGACGACTGGCCCAAGGCGTTGGCGCAGGTCTGCAACTGGCCCACTACCTGCCGCAGCTTGGCGGTAAAGCTGTTGAAGTGCCGCGACAATTGAGTGACTTCATCCTGGCCATGGGTGTCGAGGGTGCGGGTCAGGTCGCTTTCGCCACTGGCGATATTGGCCATCGCATTCACTGCCTGCTGCAACGGGCGCACGATGCTGCGGGCGATCAGCACCACCAGCAGGGCCATGATCAGCGCGATCACCAGGCCAACCACCGAGGCTTTCCACACCTGGCCGCGGAACTCGCCTTGCACGTCATCGACATACACGCCGGAACCGATGATCCAGCCCCAGGGTTCGAACAGCTGGATATAGGAGGTCTTGGCCACCGGCGCATCGGCGCCGGGTTTGGGCCAGCGGTAATTCACCATCCCGGCGCCCTTGGCCTTGGCCAGGATCACGAACTCGTTGAACACCGCAAAGCCGTCCGGATCGCGGATGGCCGACAGGTTCTGGCCGTCGAGCTTGGGGTTGGCCGCGTGCATGATCATCACGGGCGTGAGATCGTTGATCCAGAAGTAGTCGTCCTTTCCGTAGCGCAAGCCACGTACCGCGCTCAAGGCTTGCTTCTGCGCCGCTTCACGGCTCAGGACGCCGCTGGTTTCGAGGCTGTGATAATAAGTCAGGATCCCGCTGGCGGTTTGCACCACGCGCTGGGTCTGCTCACTCTTGGCCTGGTACAGGTCGCCATGAATCTGCTTGAGCATAAGCAGGCCGAGGGTTAGCAGCATCAGCACGGCGACGATCAGGATCAGCCAGAGGCGCCGGCTGATAGACATATTGCGCAAACTGTTCATGGTCCTGTCACTCCGTGTTCTTATAATTTTGGGTGCTGCATCGACATTTCCGGCTTGTCTGATAGGCTTTCGGCCCAGAATCAAAAAACCTGAGTCCTGCCTGATTTTTCACGGAATTTTCGCAGTTCGGCCTTGATTATTTGCGCTGTGCTTGCAGCGCACTCTTCGTTAGTGAACGTCTAAAAAATATCAACGAGGCATGCCGTGGGCATGACCTTTGGGGGAATCGATGGATCTTTGGACCGCCGTACAGGCACTGATACTCGGCGTTGTAGAGGGGCTGACGGAGTTTTTGCCGATCTCCAGTACCGGGCACCAGATTATCGTGGCCGACTTGATCAACTTCGGTGGCGAACGCTTTGAAGCGTTCAATATCATCATCCAGCTGGGCGCGATCCTGGCGGTGGTGTGGGAGTTTCGACGCAAGATCCTCGACGTGGTCATTGGCTTGCCGACCCAGCGCAATGCCCAGCGTTTCACCGTCAACCTGATCATTGCCGTATTGCCGGCGGTGGTGCTGGGGGTGATTTTCGCCGACCTGATCAAACACTACCTGTTCAACCCGATCACCGTTGCGGCGGCGTTGGTGGTGGGCGGCGTCATCATGTTGTGGGCCGAGCGCCGCCAGCATGAAGTGCACGCCGAAACCGTCGACGACATCACCTGGAAGGACGCGATCAAAGTCGGCTTCGCCCAGTGCCTGGCCATGATCCCGGGCACCTCGCGCTCGGGCGCTACCATCATTGGCGGTCTGTTGTTCGGCCTGTCACGCAAGACCGCCACCGAGTTCTCGTTCTTCCTGGCGATGCCGACCATGGTCGGCGCAGCGGTGTATTCGGGCTACAAGTACCGTCACCTGTTCCAGCCGGATGACCTGCCGGTGTTTGCCATCGGCTTTGTCACCTCGTTCATCTTCGCGATGATCGCGGTCAAGGCGCTGCTCAAGTTCATCGCCAGCCACAGCTACGCGGCGTTCGCCTGGTACCGGATCGCCTTCGGCCTGGTGATCCTGGCCACCTGGCAGTTCGGCTGGATCGACTGGTCGGCCGTCAAGCCATGATCATCCAGCATCCGCGCTTCAAGGCGTTGGTGTTTGCACTGTTGTGCGCCGCGCCGCTGTTTGGTGCGGCGCTGCTGGGGTACCGCGGGGTTTCGCTGATCCCGCTGGTGGCCTATGGCGTGGTCAGCGTGGTGGCGTTCCTGCTGTACTGGAGCGACAAGCGCAAGGCTCGCGAAGACAGCTGGCGCACCCCGGAAAACGTCCTGCACGCGGTGGAGCTGGCAGGCGGTTGGCCGGGGGCGTTGATTGCCCAGCAGGTGTTCCGCCACAAGACGCGCAAGGTGTCTTATCAGGTGGTGTTCTGGCTGATCGTGTTGCTGCACCAGGTGTTCTGGATTGATCAGCTGTTCCTGGGTGGCACGCTACTCTCGATCTTCTAGCAACAAGCCGACCTGCGTGCGCTTGGGCAGCTTGCTCACCACCAACTGGTGGGAACGCTGCAACAGGCCACGCAGTTCCTCGGCGCCCAGCGGGTAGGGCGTTTCCATGATGATCCACTGCGCCCGCGCCAGGTACGGCGCCGGGTGGATGCCGGGGCGATCCACATGGCCCAGGAACAGCTCCTTGTCGACCTTGAAGGCCAGCGAGTCGCCCCGCAGGTTCTGCAAGGCAAACATCTTGTTGCCGGCAATCGAAAACACCCGTACGCCGCCCCATTTGTAATCTTCCCGCGCGCCGGGCAAGCCCAGGCAAAACGTGGCGACTTGTTCTTCGGTCATTCTCATAGCAAACGGTCTCCGCAACCTTTGAAGGCGTTATCCAGGTGGTCGATCCAGGCCCGCACGGCCGGCAACACACCGCGCCGATGTGGGTACACCGCCTGCAACCAGCCACCCGGCAATGACCATTGCGGCAAGAGCTGCACCAATTGGCCGTTGGCCAATTCCTCCTCGCAATACATCATCGGCAGCACGGTAAACCCCAGGCCGGCGAGGGCGCAGGCCTTGCGTACCAGGAAATCATCGATCCCCAGCCGCGCTTCCATCACCAGGTCGTGGCTGCTGCCCTCCGGGCTGAGCATGCGGAAGTGCACCATGCGGTCTGCTTCCAGGGCGCCCAGCACCGGCAGTTGCTTGAGGTCTTCCAGGGTGTCGATCTGCCGCTCACGCACAAAGTCGGGGCTGGCGACAATCGCGGTCTGGGCCTGGCGCAGGCGCTTGGTCACCAGCAGCGGGTCTTCATCCCCAAGCTCGCGCACGCGCAAGGCCACATCAATGCCTTCGGCCACCAGGTCGACGCGGCGGTTGACCAGGTTCATCTCCAACTGCACCAGCGGGTTGGCGGTGAGAAACTCCGCCACCACGGTCTGCAGGAATTGGTGAGCCAGGCCCACGGGGCTGCTGACCCGCAGCCGACCGCGGGGTTCGCTGGACATGCTGGCCACTGCCTCATCGGCCATTTCCGCCTCCAGCAGCATTGCCTGGCAGTGGCGCAGGTAGCGTTCACCCACGGCGGTGAGGGTCAGTTGGCGGGTGGTACGTTGCAGCAAGCGGGCGCCGAGGCGTTCTTCCAGCTCGGCAATGCGCCGCGACAGCCGCGACTTGGGAATCCCCAGCAGTCGCCCGGCAGCGGCGAAACCGCCGGCTTCCACCACCTTGGCGAAGTAGTAGAGGTCATTCAGATCTTGCATGGTGGGCCTATTGTCCTGTCAGTGGGACGAATAATCGCATATTGCCTGACTAATCGCTGATTGGTTTCATCTGTAGGCTTATTTTCATTCCGTCGCCCTTGGCGATGCTTACTTGGAGATTAACCATGAAACTGTTGCATATCGATTCCAGCATCCTCGGCGACAACTCGGTTTCCCGTCAGTTGAGCGCAGGTGTCGTCAAGACCTGGCAGGCGGCCGAGCCAGGCGTTGAAGTGACCTACCGTGACCTGGCCAGCGAAGGCATCAACCACTTTTCCGGCGTGACCCTGGGTGCACTGGGCACCGCTGCCGAGCTGCGTGATGCCGTACAGAAACATGAAGCCGAGCTGAGCGCCAACACCCTCGCCGAATTCCTCGCGGCCGACGCCATCGTCCTGGCTGCGCCGATGTACAACTTCACCATCCCGACCCAACTCAAGGCCTGGATCGACCGTATCGCCGTCGCCGGCCAGACATTCCGCTACACCGAAAACGGTCCTGAAGGCCTGGCCGGTGGCAAGAAAGTCATCATCGTGTCGACCTCCGGCGGCCTGCACGTTGGCCAGCCTACCGGTGTGGCTCACGAAGACTACCTGAAAGTACTGCTGGGCTTCCTCGGCATCACCGACATCGAAATCGTCCGCGCCCACGGCCTGGGCTATGGCGATGAAGTGCGCAGCAAGGCGATCAGCGACGCCAACGCAGTGATCAGCGAACAATTGTTCGCTGCAGCGTAAGACTTGTGTAAATTTTGCTGTTCCTCGATATCAATCTGATTCGAGGCGCCTAAACTCTGTATTCTGCTCGCCTGAAAAGCGATCGGAGTACGGAGTTTTTTCGTTTACCCGCTGTCACTACTTTGGCCCAGGTTATGCACGCATGGGTAAACCCTGCCAGTCCGAGCGCCTGAACCATGGATACTTCAACAGCTACGCGGGCTTACGCAACAAAGGTGGACATCCCCATGATGCGTCTTTGTGCAGTCTTGGTTCTCTCCCTGCTCGGCGGCCTGATTTCAGTGCAAGCCGCGCCCGCGCCGCACCCCCATTGGAGTGTGGGCTTCCACCGCATGACTTTTCTCGACCCGCTGGATCTGCAGCCGATGAAAGCCGTCGCGTTCTACCCGTCCACCGGCCTGGAACACACCACCCAGGTGGGCGCTTATCACATCGCCGCCACTGAAGACTCGAAAATCGCCATCGGCCGCTTTCCAATGCTGATGCTGTCCCACGGCAATACCGGCACGCCCCTGGCCCTGCACGACCTCGCCACCTCCCTGGCGCGCAAGGGGTTTGTGGTGGTGGCGGTGCTGCACCCTGGCGACAACTACAAGGATCACAGCCGGCTGGGCACCTTGAGCAACCTGTACGGGCGCCCGATCCAGATTTCCGAAGCGATCACCGCCACCCTCGGCGACCCGATGCTGTCGCCATTCGTCAACGTCGACCAGGTAGGCGTCATCGGTTATTCGGCCGGTGGCGAAACCGCGCTGATCCTCGCTGGCGCCAAGCCGGACCTCGACCGCCTGCGCCGCTACTGCCAGCAACGCCCGGAAGATCGCGACGCCTGCACCACCAAGGGCGAGTTGATCGTCGACCGCGACGACCTGCAACCGCAGGCCGACCCGCGCATCCATGCCTTGATGTTGATGGCGCCGTTGAGCCTGATGTTTGGCCGCCACACCCTGGCGGACGTGCATGTACCGGTGCTGCTCTACAGCGGCGACGGCGACAAGCTGGTGGCCGTGGACAAGAACGCCGAGGCCCTGGCGCGCAAACTGCCGGAGCCGCCGGACTTCAAGCTGCTGGCCGGGGCAGGGCACTTTGTGTTCATGGCGCCTTGCGACGAGAGCCAACTGGCCGCGATGCCCGCCATGTGCACCGATGCCGACGGGGTTGACCGTGAAAGCATCCACCGCGACCTGATTTCCGAGGCCGGGCGGTTCTTTAATCACACCCTCGGGCAATCCACCCGGGCGGGCTTGCAGACGGCTGATCAGTAAGCGCGGCGCTTGAGCAGCAACGTCAGGCCCAGGCCGGTGACCGAGAGCAGGGCGGCGCAGAAGAAGATCCACGAGTAGCCCAGGTTCAGCGCCACCGCACCCATCACCGGCCCGGCAATGGCCAGCGCCAGGTCAAAAAACACCGCATATGCACTCAACCCGGCGCCCCGGCTGCTGTTGGGCACCTGCTTGATCGCCTCCACGCCCAGCGCCGGGTACACCAGCGACAAACCAAAGCCGGTCAGCCCGGCGCCGATCAAGGCCACGCCGGTGGACGGTGCCAGCCACAGCAGCGTCAGGCCCAGGGTTTCGATGGTCATGCAGGCAATCGCCGCGGTGAAGCCGCCGAAGCGGTTGATGGCAGAGATAAACACCAGCCGTGACAGGATGAAACACACGCCAAATACCGTCAGGCACCAGGCTGCGCCCGTCCAGCCACGGCTCAAGTAGTAGAGGGTGATAAACGTGGTGAGGGTGCCGTAGCCAATCGATGCCAGACACAGGCTGGCGCCGAACGGCGCGATACGCCCGAATACCGCCCAGAAGGGCAGCCGCTCGCCGCGCACCACGGGCACCGAAGGTTTGTTGCGAATCAGCAGCAGGCCCAGGGCGGAAAGTGCCGTGAGGGCGATTCCGAGGCTGGTGTAGCCGTAGTCGGCAACCATCACCACCCCAAGCGGTGCACCAATGGCAATCGCGCCGTAGGAGGCGATGCCGTTCCACGAGATCGATCGTGCCGTATGTTCGGCACCGACCGCGCCCATGCACCAACTGATGGTGCCGACGCCGATCAGGCCCTGCGCGACGCCGAGTAACAGCCGGCCGACAATCAATATGCCGAGGCTCAGCAACGGAAGGCTTTGCACCAGCGTGGCGATGAACGTCAGCACCCCGCTCAGCAGAATCCCGCTCAGGCCCAGCACGATAGCGCGCTTGGTGCCGACGTTGTCCGACATGCGCCCCGCCATGGGGCGGCTGAGCAGCGTGGCCAGGTATTGCGAGCCGATGGTTATCCCGGCGACCACCGCGCTGAAACCAAGCTCACCGTGGACATAGCCGGGGATGACGGCAATCGGCAGGCCGATACAGATAAACGCGATAAACGTGTAGAAAACGATGGAGACGATCTGCAGGGTGATCGACAAGGAGCTGGGGGCGGCGGGCTGTGTGGCAGGCATGGGGACTCGTTCGCGGGCGGGCGGTGAGGGC
>NZ_JACARZ010000072.1:0-90848 GCF_013386315.1 Pseudomonas sp. P7779
CAACTATTGGTTACAAGTTGGTGATAACCTCACCGTTCCCCCACCCAGACCCGTCTCCCCGATGCCCAGTGAACCCGCGCTGCTGTTACGTCACCACCGCCCTTTCATCGCGTTCTGGCTGGCGCGGATCTTCACCGCCAGCGGTTTCCAGATGCTCACCGTGGCCATCGGCTGGAACCTCTACCAACTGACCGGCAACGTGCTGGACCTGGGTTTGGTCGGCCTGGTGGAGTTCGTACCGCGGGTGCTGTTCATGCTGCACACCGGCCATGTGGCCGACCGCTATGAACGGCGCAAGGTCGCAGCCATCTGCCAGACCGTTCAAGCGTTGATCGCGCTATCCCTGGCAATCGGCGGGCTGACCGGCAATGTCACCCGCGAGATGATTTTTATCCTGGCATTCCTGCTGGGCGCAGCCCGCTCGTTTGAAATGCCCACCACCCAGGCCCTGCTGCCGAGCATCGTGCCCACGGCACTGTTCCCCCGCGCGGTGGCGTCGTCGCAGTCGGCGCAGCAACTGGCCACCATCGTGGCGCCGGCGCTGGGCGGTCTGCTGTACGCCTTTGGCAGTGTCTGGGTCTACGGCCCCACGGTGGTGCTGTACCTGATCGCCTGCGTGCTGACCCTCAACCTGCCCGCGCGCCAGACGCCGCTGAACAAGGCCAAGGCGACCATGGATTCGTTGCTGGCCGGGATTCGTTTTATCCGCAGTCGGCCGGACATCCTCGGCGCGATTTCCCTGGACCTGTTCGCCGTATTGCTGGGCGGCGCCACGGCCTTGCTGCCGGTGTTCGCCAAGGACATTTTGCTGACCGGGCCGTGGGGCCTTGGGCTGCTGCGCTCGGCGCCAGCGGTCGGGGCGTTGTTGATGTCGTTGTGGCTGGCGCGGTTTGCCGTCGACCGGCATGTGGGGCGGATCATGTTTACGGCAGTCGGGGTGTTTGGCGTAGCCACCATCGCGTTCGGCCTGTCGACCTCGTTCTGGTTCTCCCTGGCGGTGCTGGTGGTATTGGGCGCAGCGGACATGATCAGCATGGTGATCCGCGCCTCGTTCGTGCAACTGGAAACCCCGGACGAAATGCGCGGCCGGGTAAGCGCGGTCAACGGGCTGTTTATCGGCGCGTCGAATCAGTTGGGCGAGTTCGAGTCCGGGATCACCGCCCACTGGTTCGGCACCGTGCCCGCCGTGGTCATGGGCGGCATCGGCACGCTGGTGGTGACCGGGGTCTGGATCAAACTGTTCCCGACCCTGGCCAACCGCGACCGCATGCATGTGCCGGTGGAAGAGCCCGCCAAGGTTTAGAAGACCTTGTCGAGGGTGACGGGAAAGTCCCGCACCCGCTTGCCGGTGGCGTGATACACCGCGTTGGCCACCGCCGCCGCCACCCCGACTATCCCGATCTCGCCGACGCCCTTGGACCCAAGGGCGTTGACGATCTCGTCGTGTTCTTCGACAAACAGCACATCAATCTCGCCGATATCCGCGTTTACCGGAATGTGGTATTCGGCCAGGCTGTGGTTCATGGAGCGACCCAATGCGTGATCGACCTGGGTCTCCTCATGCAACGCCATGCCGATGCCCCAGACCACACCGCCGAGAATCTGGCTACGGGCCATCTTCGGATTGACCACCCGCCCGGCCGCAATCGCACTGACCACCCGGCTGACCTTGATGGTGCCCAGGTCCTCATCCACCCGCACTTCGACAAACACCGCTGAATGCGTGGCAGAGGCATAGCCTTCGCGCTGTTTGCCCGGCTCGCAATCCACCTGCACTTCCAGCGCCTGCTCGCCGCTGTCTTGCACCAATTGCGCCAGGGAGATGCGCTGGTCACCGGCGTGCATCTGGCCATTCTCAAACCGCGCCGACTCAGCGTCTTTGAACGCCGGGTACGTCTTGCGTGCAATGTCCAACAGCTTGGCGTTCAACGCTTCACAGGCCTGTTGCACCGCACTGCCCACCGACGACACGGTAAACGAGCCGCCCTGCAATGGCGCTGTCGGCAGCGATGAATCCCCCAGCAGGAACGTCACATCGCCTACCGGCACGCCGCTGGCCTGGGCGGCGATCTGCGCCATGACCGTGTAGGTGCCGGTGCCGATATCGGTGGTGGCGCTGCTGACCGTGAGCTTGCCCAGATGGTCGATCCGCGCCTTGGCGCTGGCTTTCATTTGCAGGGCCTCCCACACCCCGCCGGCCATGCCCCAACCGATCAGTTGGCGACCATCGCGCATGCTTCGCGGCTCCGGGTTGCGCTGGCTCCAGCCAAAACGCTCGGCACCTTCGCTGTAGCATTCGCGCAACGCTTTGCTGGACCAGGGCTTGTCTTCGTTCTGATTGCGCTCGGCATAGTTGATCAGCCGCAATTGCACCGGGTCGATGCCCAGGGCGCAGGCCAGTTCATCCATCGCGCATTCCAGGCCGATCACCCCCAGCGCTGCGCCGGGAGCGCGCATGTCCAGCGGTGTGAACACGTCCAGCGGCACCAGCTTGTAGGTCAGCAGCACGTTATCGCAGTGATAGAGCATGCCGCTCCATTCCACCACGTGTTCGCTGAAGTCCTCGAAGCGCGAGGTCTGGCCGATGGCGGTGTGGCCCAGGGCAAGCAAGCGGCCATTGGCGGCAGCACCCAGTTGCAGGCGCTGCAAGGTGCGCGGGCGATAACCGAAGGTGAACATCTGCTGGCGCGTGAGGGTGACGCGCACCGAACGCTTCAGGGCCAGCGATGCCATCACTGCCAGCGGCAACTGGTACTGCGGGCGCAGACCTGAACCAAAGGCGCCGCCGACGAACGCGGCGAAGATCCGCACCTGGCTTTTATCCAGGCCGAAGACTTTCTGCACATAGGCCTGGCAGTTCTGCGGCCCCTGGGTCTTGTCGTGGATATGCAGGGTGCCGTCCGGCTGATACAGCACGGTACTGGCGTGGGGTTCCATGGGGTTATGGTGTTCGATGGGCGTGCTGTAGTGCAGATCCAGGCTCGTGGCGGCGCCGGTCCATTCGGCCTGGAAGTTGCCGCGCGGCTTGGGCGGTGTTTGCGGCGACGGGTGCGCCTGCTCCTGCAAGGCCAGCAGATCGGTCTCGGCAGGCTCGGCGGCGTATTCGATCTGCACCAGGGAACCGGCGTGGCGCGCCAGCTCCAGGTTGTCGGCAATCACCAATGCCAACGGCTGGCCGCTGTAGAGCACGCGGTCGTTGTACAGCGGGCGAAACGGCGAGCCGTCGGCAGCATCGGCATCGGCGTAGCTGTCGTCGTAGCTGGCCAGTTTCGGGCGGTTGAGGTGATCAAGCACCATCACCACACCGGGCAGCGCCAGGGCTTGGGACGCATCAATGCGGATGACCCGGCCCTTGGCGATGTTGCTCGACACCACGCTGCCGTGCAGCAAGCCATCCTCGGGAAACTCACCGGCATAGCGCGCTTGCCCGGTGACCTTGAGCAGACCGTCGACCCGGTCCAACGGTTTGCCGATTGCGCTCATGACGTGGCTCCTGCAACAGCGGCATCGCTCAGGGCGCGAATGATCGCGCGGCGTGCCAGTTTGATCTTGAAGCCGTTGTGCTCCAGCGGCTCGGCGTCCAGGAGCAGGGTTTCGGCGGCAGTGCTGAAAGTTTCGCGGCTGACGGACTGGCCGATCAGCGCGGCTTCCACCGCGCGATCACGCCATGGCTTGTGGGCGACGCCGCCCAGGGCCAGGCGGGCGTCGACGATCACATCGCCATCCAGCTCCAGCGCCGCCGCGACGGATACCAGGGCGAAGGCGTAGGAAGCCCGGTCACGGATTTTCAGATAGTGACTGTGGGCAGCCAGGTGGTCGGCAGGCAACTCGATGGCGGTGATCAGTTCGTCGTCGGCCAACTGGTTATCCCGCTGGGGCGCATCGCCCGGCAGCCGGTGAAAGTCGGCGAACTCGATGACCCGCGCACCACCCCGGCCCTGCACATGCACCCGCGCATCCAGGGCGGCCAGGGCCACGCACATGTCCGAAGGATGGGTGGCGACGCACTGGTCGCTGGCGCCGAGGATCGCGTGGATGCGGTTCAAACCGACCCGCGCCGGGCAGCCACTGCCGGGCTCGCGTTTATTGCAGGGCACGGCGGCGTCATAGAAGTAGTAGCAACGGGTGCGTTGCAGCAGGTTGCCGCCGGTACTGGCCATATTGCGCAATTGCGGCGAGGCGCCGGCGAGGATGGCCTGGGACAGCAGCGGGTACCGTTCCTCGATCAGCGGGTGCCAGGCCAGGTCGGCGTTGCTCACCAGGGCACCGATCATCAAGCCGCCCCCGGGAGTTTCTTCCACGTCGCGAAGTGGCAGCCCGGTGATATCAATCAGGTGCTCCGGGCGGCTGATGTTCTCTTTCATCAGGTCCAGCAGGTTGGTGCCACCGGCGATAAACCGCGACGCCGGGCTGACCAGGTGCACCGCCTCCTGCACGTCGGCCGGCTTGCTGTAATGGAAGGGATTCATTGCTCACCTCCCTGCACGCGGCACGCCGGCAAGGCTTCTTCGATGGCATCGCGGATGTTGTTGTAGGCGCCGCAGCGGCACAGGTTGCCGCTCATCAGTTCCTGGATCTGCGCGGTGTCGTGGGCACGGCCTTCACGGGCCAGGCCCACCGCCGAGCAGATTTGCCCCGGCGTGCAGTAGCCACACTGGAAGGCATCGTGCTTGATAAAGGCCTGTTGCATCGGGTGCAGGTCTTCGCCCGAGGCCAGGCCTTCGATGGTGGTCAACTCGGCACCGTCACACATCACCGCCAGGGTCAGGCAGGCGTTCACCCGCTTACCGTTGAGCAACACGGTGCAGGCGCCGCACTGGCCGTGGTCGCAGCCCTTCTTGGTGCCCGTCAGGTCCAGTTGCTCGCGCAGCAGGTCCAGCAGGGTGGTCCAGGGCAATACATCCAGTTGGATGGGGTCCCGATTGAGGGTCAGGCGTATCGGATGACTGACGAACGGCTTGGCCGCCGCGCCATTGGGAGTTGCGCTCATAAACACCTCACGGATTGGTGTGCAATCGCGGCGTTCAGAAAAGTCGCCGTCTTAGCGGTCCGACTTCCGGAGTTTATGAGCGTTCAAGGCAATTGATGGGTGGCGATCAGCGAATGCCGAGGGTGGTGACCAACTGGTTGCGCGGTGGGTTGATCGAGGTGTTGCTGTACTGGAACGTGCCGCCGGCTTCGACATTATCCAGCTGGAACGTATAGATGTAGCCCATCAACGTTCCCGCGCCGCTGCATGGCTGGCTGATGGAACCCACCTGGCAGACGGCGGTGGTGCTGATACGGGGCACCGACGCGCCGTCGAAAAATGCCTGTGGGCTGTTGCCCAGGCCGACTTCCATCACGTACACCAGTGTCTGCCCGCGGTGCGTGCACATCTGGGTGCTGTCGGCCCGCTCGGGAATGGTTTCAGTGCACTTGGCCGACTGAACCTTGAATACCCGCACCTCGCTCAACGCCGGTGCAGGCGCGCCCCACGCCGGTGCCGCACCGAGCCACAGGCCGATGCAACCGAACAGAGCTAGACTCCAGGCGCTGGCTTTTTTCATGCTGTCGATGACCCTGTAATAAACGTCGGCGCAGTATGCCTCAAGGCCATGATCAAGCCTATGCGCCACTGGCCCTCGGCTGCTGGTATGATGCGCCGCTTTTTCCGATCCTCTCTGGAACCACAGGCGCTTGGCGCAGTTTGTGCTTTGACTTAGAGGTCAACAAATAACGACGCAAAATAGCGTCACAGGGAGCAGGCATGCTGGAAAAGCTGTTTCAACTCAAGGCACACAACACGAATGTGCGCACCGAGATTCTCGCGGGCGTCACCACCTTCCTGGCCATGGCCTACATCCTGTTCGTCAACCCGAGCATCCTCGGCGAGACCGGCATGGACAAGGGCGCGGTCTTTGTTGCGACCTGCCTGGCGGCGGCCATCGGTTCCACCGTGATGGGCCTGATCGCCAACTACCCGATTGCCCTGGCACCGGGCATGGGCCTCAACGCATTCTTCACCTACACCGTGGTCCTGCACATGGGCCACACCTGGCAAGTGGCGCTGGGTGCGGTGTTCATCTCGGCAGTGCTGTTCTTCCTGCTGTCGATCTTCCGCATCCGTGAATGGATCATCAACAGCATCCCGCTGCCCCTGCGCTCGGCGATTGCGGCGGGTATCGGCCTGTTCCTGGCGCTGATCGCCCTGCACAACGCCGGCATCGTGGTCAGCAACCCGGCCACCATGGTGGGCCTGGGCGACCTGAAACAACCCGCGCCGATCCTCGCCACCCTCGGCTTCGCGCTGATCGTTGCGCTGGAAGCCCTGAAAGTGCGCGGCGCGGTATTGATCGGCATCCTGGTGGTGACCATCGCCTCCATCGTGCTGGGCTTCACCCCGTTCGGCGGCGTGATGTCGATGCCACCTTCGCTGGCCCCGACCTTCCTGCAACTGGACATCAAAGGCGCCCTGGACATCGGCCTGGTGAGCGTGATTTTCGCGTTCCTGTTCGTCGACCTGTTCGACAACTCCGGCACCCTGATCGGCGTCGCCAAGCGCGCGGGTCTCATGGGCAAGGACGGCCACATGCCGAAAATGGGCCGTGCGCTGATCGCTGACAGTACGGCGGCCATGGCCGGCTCGCTGCTGGGCACCTCGACCACCACCAGCTACATCGAATCGGCGGCGGGCGTGAGCGCCGGTGGCCGTACCGGTTTGACCGCCGTCGTGGTCGCGATCCTGTTCCTGCTGGCGCTGTTCTTTTCGCCACTGGCGGCCAGCGTCCCGGCCTTCGCCACCGCACCGGCGCTGCTGTTCGTCGCCGTACTGATGACCTCGGGCCTGGCCGAAATCGACTGGGACGACATCACCGTCGCCGCACCGGTGGTGATCACCGCCCTGGCGATGCCATTCACTTATTCCATCGCCAACGGCATTGCCTTCGGTTTCATCGCCTGGACCGCCATCAAGCTGCTTTCGGGCCGCTACCGTGAGCTGAACCCGGCGCTGGTGATCCTGTCGATTCTGTTTGTGATCAAGCTGGGCTGGTTCAACGCATGACTTTTGACGCCGCAAGCTACACCGTTCAACTGGAAGAAAAGGTCACGCGCCTGCGTGACCTGCTGGCGCCGTTCGACGCGCCAGAGCCTCAGGTTTTCGACTCGCCGTTGCAGAACTTCCGCCTGCGGGCGGAGTTCCGCCTGTGGCGCGAAGAGGGTCAGCGCCACTACGCAATGTTCTCCCAGGAGGACAAGCGCACACCGATCCTCATTGAAGAGTTTCCGATTGCCAGCCTGCGCATCAACCAGTTGATGCCGCAACTCAAGGCCGCCTGGCAAGCCAGCGCCGCCCTGAGCCACAAGCTGTTCCAGGTGGAGTTCCTCACCACTCTGGCCGGCGACGCGATGATTACCCTGTGCTATCACCGCCCGCTGGATGAGCATTGGCATACGGCGGCGAACACGCTGGCGGCGGACCTGAACGTCAGCATCATCGGCCGCTCCAAGGGCAAGCGCGATGTGATCGGCCGCGATTACGTGGTCGAGAAACTCGACGTCGGCGGTCGCACCTTCAGCTATCGCCAGCCTGAAGGCGCGTTCACCCAGCCCAACGGCACGGTGAACCAGAAGATGCTCAACTGGGCGTACGAAGCGCTCGGCGACCGCAGTGACGATTTGCTGGAGCTGTATTGCGGCAACGGCAACTTCACCCTGCCCCTGGCCACTCGCGTGCGCAAAGTGCTGGCCACCGAGATCAGCAAGACTTCGGTGAACGCGGCGCTGAGCAACCTCGATGAAAACGCGGTGGATAACGTCACCCTGGTGCGTTTGTCTGCCGAAGAGCTGACCGAGGCCTTGAATGAAGTGCGGCCGTTCCGTCGCCTGCACGGCATCGACCTCAAGAGCTACGAGTTTGGCAGCGTGTTCGTCGACCCGCCGCGTGCCGGCATGGACCCGGACACCTGCGAGCTGACCCGGCGCTTCGAGAACATCCTGTACATCTCCTGCAACCCGGAGACGTTGGCGGCGAACATTGCGCAACTGCATGACACGCACCGGATTACCCAGTGCGCGATGTTTGACCAGTTCCCGTGGACGCACCACATGGAATCGGGTGTGTTGCTGACCCGGCGTTAAATCCCCAGCACTGCAAAGATCAAAATGTGGGAGCCGTCGAGCTTTAGCGAGGCCGCGATGGCGGTGGGTCAGACAGAAAAATGTCATCAGTCCCGCCGCCATCGCAGCCTCGCCAAGGCTCGACAGCTCCCACAGTGGATCGGTGTGTTAGCCGATATAGCCATCATGCCGATGGCTGGAAATATCCCGCCAACGCCCGCAGATCCTGCTCGTTCAGCAACCCTGCAAAATACTTCAGTTGTATCCGCGCCAGCAGATACGCATGCCGCGCATCCGCCAGGTCACGGCGGGCCGTGAACAGTTGCTGCTCGGCATCCAGCACATCGAGGTTGACGCGCTCGCCACCGGTCACGCTTTTCTTCGTCGCCGTCACCAGGGCGGTGGCCGAGCTGACCGCCATTTCATACGCCCGCACTTTGGCCGCGCCGCTGGTGTTGAGGTTGAATTGCTTGCGCAGTTCGATCAGCGTCCTGGCGGTCTGCGCGTCCAGTTCATATTGGGCCTGGGACAGTTGATTGGCGGCCTGACGGGTTGACGCCGACACCGAGCCACCGGCGAACAGCGGCAGGCTGACCTGGATGCCGACGCTGTTGGTGTCGTACTTCTGGTTGTAGCTGCTTTCCGAATCCGAGCTGGTCTGGCGGCTGCTCGCATACAGGCTGACCTTGGGCATGTGCCCGGCGCGCTTGCGCTCCACTTCGTATTCGGCGACGTCCAGCGCGTGGTGCTGGGATTTGAGCTCCGGGTTGTTGGCCATCGCTATTTCCCGCCAGGTCTCGAAACGGTTGGGCTCCAGCGGCGGGATCTCGAACTGGCGAGTCAGCGGCGCCAACTCGTCTATCTGCAACGGCTGGCCCACAATCGATTCCAGCTCGCGCAAGGCTGCGTCCTGGGTGTCCAGGGATTCGATCTCTTCGGCCTGGGCCAGGCTCAGGCGTGCCTGGGTTTCCAGCACATCGGTGCGGGTGCCCTCGCCGCCCTTGAGCAGCCGTTCATTGAGTTGCAGGCGCTCGGCATACGCGCGTTTCTGGGCGCGGCTCAGCTCGATCCGCTCCTGGGCCAGCAACGCCTGGCTGTAGGCGCTCAACACCCGCACGGCCAGTTCCTGGCTCTTGCTGCGAAAGCGTTCATCGGCAAACAGCGCCTGCGCTGCACCCTGGCGATAGCGCGCATAGGCTTCGTAATCGAGCAGCGGTTGTTGCAGGGTCAGGGTCGAGGCATAGCTGCGGTAATCGCGGTCGCTGGTGACGTTGCCCACCGCCGTCGACTGGGTGACTTCGGACTCATTGCGCGAGTTGCTGTAGCTCCAGGACAGGTTCGGCAACAGCCCGGCGCGGCCGATGATGCGGTTTTCCTCGCCGGCCTCGCGCTCCTGGATTGCCGCCTGAAACGTCGGGTCGTTGCGCAGGGCCAAGTCATAGGCGTCGAGCAATCCCAGCGCCTGAACCGATCCACTGCAGGCACAACACAGACCGAATAACAGCGCCTTCATTCTTCCACCAACGCCATGTGAGTCCGATCCAGCAAGGGTTTGAACAGGTAGTTGAGCATCGAGCGCTCACCGGTTTTGACGAACGCTTCCACCGGCATGCCCGGGCGAATCTGCAAGCCGTCGAGCTGGCGCATGCCAGCTGCACTGACCTGGGCGCGCAAGGTGTAATACGGCTCATCGGTGCGCTCGTCGACCTGGCGGTCGGCCGACACCAGCGTCACTTCACCGGCAATGCGTGGGGTGGTGCTCTGGTTGAACGCCGAGAACAGCAACTCCACCGGCAAGCCCGGGTGCACCTTGTCGACCATCTGCACCGGCACCCGCGCTTCCACCAGCAGTGGTTCGCCCTGGGGCACGATGTCCATCAGCGCCTGGCCGGGCTTGATCACGCCGCCTTCGGTATAAACCTCCAGCCCCACCACCACGCCAGCCGCCGGCGCGCGCACCAGGCTGTTGGCCAGTTCGAATTCGGCCGAGGCCAACCGGTTGCGCAAGTCGTCGCTGCGGGTGCGGGTTTCGGCCAGTTGGCCGCGCAGGTCTTTCTGGAAGTCTTCGCCGAGCTGGCGGATGCGCAGGCGCAGTTCAAGGACTTGCCGTTGCAACTGGCCGATGCGGCCGAAATCCTCGGCAATCGCACCGTCGAGCTGGGCATACAGCCGTTCATTTTCCAGCAGCCGATTGCGCGGAATGTAGCCGTCCCGCGCCAGCTCGCGCAGGCCTTGCAGTTGTTCATTCATCGCGGTGCGTTGCAGCACTTTGCTGGCCTGGGATTCCCGGGTGCCGCGCAATTGTGCCTCGGCCCCGGCGATGGTTTCCCGCAGGCCTTGCTGCTCCGTGGCCAGGGCCTGGGCGCGACTGCTGAACAGTTGCCGTTGCAGGCTCAAGGTGGCGGCGGCCTCAGGCTCGTTCAGCAGTTCGGGACCGAAGACGATGGCCGACAAGCCTTCGCTCTCGGCACTCAAGCGCGCTTCGCTGGCCCGGGACGCAATGAACTGGCTGCGCAAAGACTGCATCTGCCCGCGCAACGGGGTTTCCTTCAGGCGGATCAATACCTGGCCGGCGCTCACCACCTCGCCATCGCGCACCTCGATCCGCTCGACGATCCCGCCCGCGGGGTGCTGCACCGTCTTGCGGTGCCCCGACACCATGACCTTGCCGGACACCGCCACGCCCTTGTCCAACGGTGCCAGCGCGGCCCAGCCCAGGAACCCGGCAAACCCGCCGAGCACCAGCAACCAGCCCAGGCGCGCGTATTTTTTATCGTCCAGCGCCAGCACGTTGTTCACCGGCGGCACGCTGTTGTCCGTCACAAGCACAGGTCGGCTCATGCTTTTTTTCCTTCACCGAGGCGGTAGCTCATGCTCATCGCCGACACCGGTTTGGGCGGCGCGGCCACCGGTTTCTGCGTGGCCTCCAACACCCGCGCCGTGGGCCCGAACGCCTGCAACTGGCCGTCCCGCAGAATCAGTAATTGGTCCGTCAACGCCAGCACAGGGGTCTTGTGGGTGATCAGCACCAGCGTGCGACGCTGCGCCTTGAGCAAGGTGATGGCATGGAGCAAGGCCTGCTCGCCGGCCTCATCGAGATTGGAATTGGGCTCATCCAGTACGATCAGCGCAGGCACGCCGTACAGCGCTCGCGCCAGCGCGACACGTTGCTTCTGCCCGCCGGACAACCCGGCACCGTCCTCCCCCAGTTGGGTGTCGTAGCCTTGGGGCAACTGCAGGATCAGTTGATGCACGCCGGCCATTTGCGCGGCAGCGAGCACCTTGTCCGAATCCACGGTGCCGAAACGCGCGATGTTGTCGGCAATGCTGCCGGCGAACAGCTGGATGTCCTGGGGCAGATACCCAATGTGCGGGCCGAGCTGCTGCTTGTCCCATTGCGCCAGGTCCGCGCCGTCGAGCCGCACCTTGCCGGCCAAGGGCGCCCAGGCCCCCACCAGCAACCGCGCCAGGGTCGACTTGCCGCAACCGGAAGGCCCGATCACGCCCAGCACGTCACCGGCAGGCAGGCTGAACCCGAGGTTGGCCAATGCAGGCCGACGACTGCCAGGCGCACACGCGCTTACCTGCTCGACGGTCAACTGGCCGCTGGGCGCCGGCAAGCTCATGCGCTCGGTGCGCGCCGGGTTGGCCGCCAGCATCAGGGTCAAACGGTCATAGGCCAGGCGCGCCGAACTCCACTGTTTCCACACGCCGATCAGTTGGTCGATAGGGCTCAGTACCCGCCCCATCAGGATCGAGCCGGCGATCATCATGCCCGGCGTAATCGCCCCCTGCACCGCCAGCAATGCACCCAGACCGAGGACCAATGACTGCAACGCCAGGCGTACGCCCTTGGACCAGGCACTGATGGCAGCGGTCTTTTCACTGGCCAGGTTCTGCGCCGCCAGAAACGCCTGGTGCTGGGCAAACCAGCGCGCACGCAGGGTTGCCAGCATGCCCATGGCTTCGATGGCTTCGGCATTGCGCAGGTTGGCCGTGGCCTGCTGGCTGGCGCTGATCGACAGCTGATTGGCCTGAGTCAACGGTGCCTGGCAGATGTGCTGGTTGGCCCACGCCAGCGCCATCAGCATCAGCGCACCGGCCAGCGCCAGGACGCCGAGCCAGGGGTGGAACAGGAAGATCACCAGCAAGTACACCGGAAACCACGGCGCATCAAAAAATGCGAACAGCGCCTGGCCGGTGGCGAACTGGCGCAAGGTCGTCAGGTCGCTCAACGCCTGCCCGGCCGCCTGGGTGCCGCCCTTGAGTTGCGCCTCGAACGCGGCGTCGTACACCCGCTGGTTCAGGCGCATGTCCATCTGTGTGCCAAGGCGGATCACCACCTGGCTGCGCACCCACTCCAGCGCGCCCATCAAGCCGAACAAGCCAAGGATCATCAGCGTCAGCATCAACAGGGTCATCGAGTTGCCGGAGGCCAGCACCCGGTCGTAGACCTGCAACATGTACAGCGCCGGGGCCAGCATCAACAGGTTGATCACTGCCGAAAACAGGCCAATGTTGAGGAAGCCACTTTTATAGGCCGTGAGAGCGGCCAGGGTTTCGTTGCCGGCATGGCGCATCGAGGGAGTCTCATGGGGGAAATCGGGAAGCGCCGCCCGCGTTTGACACGCCACGCGCCGCTGCGCAGAATTTGTCACCGCCGTCGCCCTGGCCTTCGAAACTCACGGCGACGACGGGGTTTACGCAGCGAATGGGAGAGCGATCTTCCATTCGCTTTTTTCATTGCGCAGCAACATCAGGCAGCGAGTGCCCAGTCCTGTGCAACGTCCTGCACGCCTACCAGGGCGACGTCGGTGGTGGTTGCCGTAGCGTGTGCTGCCAGGCCGGCCGAGATCTCGTCGAAGGTGTTGGCGGTGGACAGGCCGAAGTCGTCCAGCAGGTTGTTGAGCACGGTTTCCAGTGCCGAGGTGTTGCCTTGCATCAGGCTGTAGATCACGTTCTGAACGTCGTTGCCGACGCGGCCTGCACCTTGTGCCGCGCTCAAGTCAAGGCCGTTGAAAGCCACTTTGAACGCATCGAGGGTGAAGTCGCTGCCATTGCCGCCGCCCAGGCCGGTGCCCAGTTGAACGTTATCCAGGTTGCCCCACAGATAGTGGTTTTCGTTGTGGCTGGCTGGCAGCGCCGGGTTGAATACGTAGTGCAGGCCGTTGCTGGTGTTGCTGTCGGCAATGAACGCGTAGTCGGAATTGTTGGCGCCGTGGGTCGAATACTGGTCGCCGCTCAGGGAGCCGTTGCTGAAGCCGCCGGTGTTGCTGCTGCCGTGACCCGCAGTGTTGAACCCCAGTGCCCAGTCGGTCAGGTAGTCCGAGACGGAGTAAGCACCGAGCGCAGCTTCGTAACTAACAGAAATAGTCATCACTTAACCTCGTTATAAACAACACGATTGATCAGCACGCTCATACAGCGCACTTTTTGCCCACCCTTGGGCAAAACCGTTGGTTGATAAAGTGCCGTGGCACCTTGATC
Source organism: Pseudomonas sp. P7779 (assembly GCF_013386315.1). Lineage (NCBI taxonomy): Bacteria > Pseudomonadati > Pseudomonadota > Gammaproteobacteria > Pseudomonadales > Pseudomonadaceae > Pseudomonas > Pseudomonas sp. P7779. Next base: position 13,588 of record NZ_JACARZ010000072.1, read on the forward strand.
AGAACTTGTATTCGAGCATCCCGCTCAACGTTCGCCCGCGCGCCAGGCTCAGGTTATTGGCGTCCCCCATCGCAACGAAGTAGGCCTCATCGGTGGCGTTTTCCAGCGCCAGGGCGATGTTCAATTGGTCGGTCATCCAGTAGCTGGCGTACAGGTCATAGAGGGTGTACTGGGGCCATAGCGCCTGGTCGATGAAGTCATAACCTTGTGAGTCGAGGTTCTCGCCATTGCCTGAGCTGTAGCGCACGCGGACGCCCATATCGAGTCGCTTTTCCAGGAAGCGCGCGCCGAGGGTCAGCGAGCCGCGATCAGCCGGCATATAGGTGGCGTTGCCCATGATCCGGCCACAGCTTTCCTTGTTGTTGGCGACATCGTCGTCCAGCACCTCATACGTGGTCACCGGGCGCAGGCCGATCGTGCCGTTTGGCCGGGTGTAGCGTTCATAGCGTGTGGTGGACGGCCCGTTCTTCTTCGCCCCGCCCATGTAATAGTTCTTCGAGCAGAACTCATTACTGCCGATCATGTGGGTGTAACTAAGGTTGGCGTACGCCCGCCCCATGTCGTAGTTGAGCTGGTACTCCACCCCCCGAAAGCGCGTGGGGTTGGTGTTATTGACGTACGCCATCGTGCCGAGAAAACCGCCGACGGAGGTCTCCGGCAAACTGACGCTGTGATTGAGGAAAGAGAAGTTCTCGATCCGGGTATCGAAGTAAGCCACCTTCATGCCCAGGCGGTCGTCACCGAACAGCAGTCCCTCTTTGAATACGTTCACGCCCATTTCCCAGTCCCGCGACTCTTCGGGTTTCAGGAACGGGTTGGGAAACACCCGCTCTGATGAGCTGCCACCGTGAGGACGCCCGGTCATGAAGGTTTCCGTTACCGCCGGCGGGCGCCAGCCCTTGCCCCAGCGGGCGTAGAGTTGCATCCAGTCCAGCCCCGGCTTTATGCCGATACCGAACGTGGGAGAGAACTGGCCCTCTTCTCTATCAATGTCGAACACTTCCTCGACACGCTTGGCACCTACCGTGCTGCTGTAGAACCGATCGCGCCGGTAGAGCGTCATCCCGGTGACCCCTTCCAGCCGATAGCGGTCGTACCGCAAGCCCGCATCCAGCGTCAGCCAGTCGCCATATTCGTACTGCAGGTTGTTGAACAGGCTGGCGATGGTGCGTTTGCCACCGGGCGTCCCGCCTTCAACGTAAGGCAACAGGCCGGAAAGGTTGGTGGCCTCGACCTTGTTGGTACTGGGCTTGAACTTGTCTTGATACACCTCCACGCCGTAGTTCCAACTCACATGACCCAACGCATCGAAGTCGAACCGCGATGTGTTGTCGCCCTGTACACCCCAGGTATCGGTCTGAAAATGATCCGTGTAGCCCGCCACATAGTTGCCGGAGGTCAGCGACGCGGTGTTGGGCGCATTGTCCCGGTCCATCTGTGTGGTGACGTAGTAGACCTTGGCCTTGAAATCGATCAGCGGGTTATCCGGCGTGTAGCGATAATCCAGTCCGACGTTCCTGGCATTGAGGTTGTTCTTGCTGACGCGCTGGTAGTACACGCTCTGGTTATCCGGGGCGGTGTAGGCCCACGCGTCATTGCTGTCGCTGTCACTTTCCAGGTAGCTCAGTTGCACCCGTTGGTCATTGGGCAGGTTCAGGCCGAACTTGACGATTTGCGAGCGGGTCACGCTGCCGGTGTCACCGACCTCACTGTTCAGCCAATCGTCGAAGGCCGCAGGCTGGGAGTCACGAGCGCGCAAATGAGTGCCCAGTTTCTGGTCGTTGTGGGTACCGGCGCGGTAGTCGCCAAAATGCCGTTCGCTGTACCCCAGCAGCACGTCGCCGCGCTCGTCGCCAAAGGCAAACACACCGCTGCCGTTGAAATAGGTGCCGTTACCCAGTTCACCAATCCCGCTACCGGCACGCAGACGCCCGCCATAGTCCTTGCCATCGGCCAGGAACTCACTGGCCTCCAGGGTCTTGAAGGATGCAATCCCGCCCAACACGGCAGCACCGCCCTGCCCGGACTGGCTGCCCTTGTCGATTTCGATGCTGGAGATGAATTCCGGGTCGATCAACATCGTGCCGTTGCGCTGCTGGTGGCCGTTGACGTTGAAGTTCTGGCGCATGCCGTCGATGTTCATGTTGACCCGGCCGTAGTCCTGCACGCCGCGGATGTTCACCGACAGGCCCGGGTCACGCTGGTTGACGGCGGTGTACACGCCGGCGGTTTCTTCGAGCATGTCGGCGGCGTGGCGTGGTGGGCGTTTGTCGATCTGCTCGCGACTGATCACGGCCACCGAGCGCGGTGTGTCGTACACCCAGTCGCTTGGCTTGCCGTTGGTGTTGCCGGTGATGGTGGTGGTGCCCACGGTCAGCGCACCGTCATGGTCGGCGCCGACGCGAGTCAGCGTCACCTGCCGGTCCCCGGTAAAGCGGTATTCCACCGGTGCACTGCCCACCAATCGGCCGAGGCCTTCCTGGGCGCTGTAACGGCCCTTGAGCGCGGTGCTGGTGAGGCCTTGCAGGCGCGCGCTGTCGAACAACACTTGCAACCCGGCCTGGTCGGCGAACGTCAGTACGGCAAGGCCCAAGGGTTGCGCCGCAATATCAAACGTCAACGTGACAGGCTGTGATTCACCGACTGGCGCCTCGGCGGCCTGCACCTGGCAGGCGGAGGCTAACAGCCCCAGGTGGATGGCAAGGGCCAACCGGCTACCGGTGTTGCGCCCCTTGGTGATTGCAGACATCGACGTTATCCCTTCGCTGACCATTCTTGTTTATGCGAATACTTCTCACTTAACAGGACGTGTCAGGCGTCGGAACTCAGTAAGGTTTTTTTGAAAGTTTTTTCAAAGGGCGTAAACGGGGCCCGGCGACCCCATCAATAGATCAGGCTCAGCCCCGCCAGATCAAAGCGCTGCACCTGTAATTCTTCGGTCAGGGTGCCGAGGGCCGTGTCGAGCATATCGAGGCGGAACACGCCGCTGACTTCACGGGTGCCGAGGTCGGCATTGGTCAGCACCACCTTGCCCGGCCGGTAGCGGTTGAGCTGCTCGATGACCTTGGCCAGCGGCAAGCGGTCGAAGATCAGCACACCGCGACGCCAACTGGTGGCGCGCTCCAGGTCGAAGTCGTCGAGGGCGACCACGCCGTTCTCCGGGCTGTAGCGCGCAGCCTGGCCTTCCTTGAGCACCGTTGCTTTCTGCGGCAGCGCCTGCAGCGTGACGGCCACACTGTGCTGCAACACTCCGACCCAGGCCTGCCGGTCGTCCTCACGCTCGACCACAAACCGCGTGCCCAGGGCACGGGTTTGCCCGCTGGCGCTGTGCACCACGAACGGCCTTTTTTCCTCACCGGCCATGGGCGCCACATCAAAGATCGCCGAGCCTTTGATCAGGCTGATGCGCCGCTGCACACCGTCAAAATCCAGCTTGATCGCACTCGCAGAATCCAGTTGCACGCTGCTGCCGTCCGCCAGGTGCACGGTGCGCACTTCGCCTTTTTGGGTGAGGTAATCGGCCTGCATCTGCAGCAGCGCCTCAGGCCCGCGCACCCAGCCGACGCCCGCCACTACCAGCAACAGCGCAACACTCGCCGCCATGCGCCACGGCCTGCGCCGACGAGGGCCGCGCACCGGCGCAGCGGTAGCGGGCGGCCGCTGGCGATGCACCGTCTCATCGCGATGCACCTCGCCCAGCGCCGCCCACGTCTGCTCGGCAAAACGCAGCGCCGCTTCATGGCGGCTGTCTCTGGCGATCCATTGGCGCAGCTCGGCCTGCTCCTGATCGGTCAGGGCGCCGGCGTGCAGGCGCACCGCCCAATCGGCAGCCGCCTCGGTAATGCTGTGCTGTTGCGGACCCGGGCTATTCACGTGTGAATCTCGAATTTTTCGTTATATAACGCTGTGACGTCTGACCCCTGGTTTGTCGGTAATTCATTCGTCGGACGGCCCCGCCTCACCTTCCTGCAAACGCTGCATGACATACGCCAGCGCCTTGGCCAGGTGCTTTTGCACTGAGCTGTCGGAAATGCCCAGGTGGCGCGCGACCTGGGCATGGGTCATGCCCTCGATCCGGTTGAGACGGAAAATCTGCCGGGTACGCTCCGGCAATTCCGCCAGTGCCTGCTTCAATGCCTGCCGCTGTTGCTGCGCCATCGCCTGAGCCTCCAACCCGGCCATTTCATCTTCAATCTCGGCCAGCGCCTCATGGGGCACGGAGTCGGTCTTGCGCCGCGCCTCCTGGCGGATATGGTCGATCAGCAGATTGCCGGCCGTGCGATAGAGATAGCCCTGGGAGTTGTCGATGCGCTCGCCGGCCGGCTTTTGCGCCAGGCGCAGGAAACTCTCCTGCACCAGGTCTGCGGCCAACTGCGGGTCCCGTACCTTGCGTGCGAGATACCCGCGCAGAGTATCGGCGTGCTTGAGAAACAGGCCTTTGAGATCCACGTCCGACAAACCGACTCCCTGGAATGTTAAGGAAACAGGCGGGCATCTTAAGCGTTGTCGAGAATGATTTTCAATTGATATCAACTCTGATCCACACAACGGTGGTTTTCATTCTGCGTTCGGTAATCGAACGGTTCCCACCCACGCGATTGACCAAATTAACCATTCAGTACATTTTATCGACCTACATAAAAACAACAGTGGAGAACCCTCTATGCCGCCCATCGTGCTGGTGCTCAACGGCCCCAACCTCAACCTGCTCGGCACTCGCGAGCCCGCCACTTATGGCCATGAAACCCTGGCCGACCTTGCTGCCCTGTGTGGCCGCAGCGCCGAGCAACTGGGCCTGAAAGTCGAATTCCGCCAGACCAACCACGAAGGCGAATTGCTGGACTGGATCCACGGCGCCCGCGCCCGTTGCGCCGGCATCGTGATCAACCCGGCAGCCTGGACCCACACTTCGGTGGCGATCCGCGACGCGCTGGTGGCCAGTGAAGTACCGGTGATCGAAGTGCATTTGTCCAACGTGCATGCCCGGGAAGCGTTCCGTCATCACTCGTTCGTGTCGCCGATTGCCAAGGCGGTGCTGGCCGGGTTTGGCAGCCACGGTTATCACCTCGCCCTCGAACATTTCAGCAAGACCTTGAAGGGATGAGCGCGGTGTCCAAACGTCGAATTCTGGCCGGCCTGATAGGCGCCGGCATCCAGGCTTCCCGCACCCCGGCCCTGCATGAGCATGAAGGCGATGCCCAGGGCCTGCGTTACCTCTATCGCCTGATCGACCTCGACCGGCTACAGGTGGATACCCGCGCCCTGCCCGACCTGTTGATGGCGGCCGAACAGATGAACTTCACCGGCTTGAACATCACCTACCCGTGCAAGCAGGCGATCCTGCCGTTGCTGGATGACCTGTCACCCGAAGCACGGGGCATCGGCGCGGTGAACACCGTGGTGCTTTGCGACGGTAAACGCATCGGCCACAACACCGACTGCCTGGGCTTTGCCGAAGGCTTTCGCCGGGGCTTGAGTGATGTGGCTCGCAAGTTCGTGGTGCAGATGGGCGCGGGCGGCGCCGGGGCGGCAGTCGCCCATGCGCTGCTGGGTGAAGGCGTGGAACGCTTGAGTATTTTCGACATGGACGCCGAACGTGCCCGCAGCCTGGCGGACAACCTCAACCAGCATTTTGGTACCGGCCGGGCGCAGGCCGGCAATGACCTGGAAAGCGCCATGGCCGAGGCCGATGGCCTGGTGAATACCACGCCGATGGGCATGGCCAAGCTGCCGGGCATGCCCGTGCCGTTGGGCACCTTGCGCGCCGACTTGTGGGTAGCGGAGATCGTGTACTTCCCACTGGAAACCGAACTGCTGCGCAACGCCCGCGCCCTGGGTTGCCGCACCCTGGATGGCGGCAACATGGCGGTGTTTCAGGCGGTGAAGGCGTTTGAGTTGTTCACTGGCGAAGTGGCGGATGCAGAGCGCATGCTCGCGCACTTCCAGAGCATGACCACCCAACTGTAGAAACCGGATTAGAAATGTGGGAGCGGGCTTGCTCGCGAATGCGGTGGATCAGCCAAACATCCGGCGACTGACACTCCGCCTTCGCGAGCAAGCCCGCTCCCACATTTTGCTCGGTGTTGAACTCAAGCCTGCAGGTAGCGCAACACCGACTCGCAGATCATCGCCCGATGCCGCTGCTTGACCGCCTCATCCGACAACTCGATCTGAAAGATCTCGCTGAAGGTGTGGCGGTTCGACACCCGGTAGAAGCTGAACGAGTTGATCAGCAAGTGCACGTCCAGCGGCTCCAGCCCTTCCCGGAACAACCCCAACTCGGCGCCCCGGCGCAACGTGGTGCCAAGGGCTTCGAGGATGTTGCTGTTCATCGCCTTGATCGACGTCGACTGCTTTACATACTCGGCGTTGTGGATGTTCTCGATGCTCACGATGCGCACAAAATCCACGTTCTGATCGTGGTGATCAAAGGTGAATTCCACCAGCCGGCGGATCGCTTCCCGGGGCTCCAGGGCCGTCAGGTTCATCCGTGTCTCGGTGTTGCGAATGTCGCCGTAGAGTTTCTCCAGCACCTCGACGTAGAGCTGTTCCTTGCTGCCGAAGTAGTAATAGATCATGCGCTTGGAGGTCTGGATACGCTCCGCGATCGCGTCCACCCGGGCGCCGGAAAGGCCCTGGGTGACAAACTCGACGATGGCTTCCTGGAGAATGTTCTCGCGGGTCTTTTCCGGGTTGTTCTTGCGGCTCTTGCGCGGTGCGGTGGCCGCGGCGGGAAGCTCGGAGGTCAGGGTCATGGTGCGCTCACGGCCTTAGGTGCAGGCGCTGATTATGGGCCGCGCCGCACGCCGAAGGAAGCGCCGGCACCTTACAACCTGGCCTGGCGCACCGCACCGCTGCGGGACTTGGCCATGGCCGCCAGGCGCACCGCCACGTTGGCCGCACCGTAGCCGGCGTAACCGTTCTTGCGCTGGATGATCTCGAAGAAAAACCGGCCCTCGAACGGTTCGGTATAAACGTGAAACAGTTCACCGCCCTGGGCATCGCGGTCGTACAGCACGTTGTAATACGCGAGCTGGCTGAGGAACTCGTCGTCGAAATCAAACCGCGCCGCCAGGTCATCGTAGTAGTTCAGCGGGATATCCAGCAGCGGCACACCGGCGTCCTTGGCCCGGCTGACCTCGGCGAAAATGTCCGCGCAGTCGAAGGCAATGTGGTGCACGCCCGAGCCGCGATAGCTCGACAGCGCGTGGGAAATCGCGGTGTTGCGGTTCTCGGAAATATTCAGCGGCAGGCGAATCGAGCTGCAACGGCTGCGCAGTGCCCGGCTTTTCACCAGGCCATAGGGGTCCGGCAGCACCACTTCGTCGTCGGCTTCGAAATCCAGCAAGCTTTTGTAGAACAACACCCAACTGTCGAGGCTGTCGGCGGGCAAGGCCATGGCCATGTGGTCGATGCGCAGCAGGCCGCCGCTGGCGGCGTTCGCCGGTTGCAGGTTGAAGTCGGTGTCGTAGAGGCCGCCTTCGTGCTGGTCCACCAGGTAGATCAGGCTGCCATCCGGTGCGCGCACCGCTGCCAGCTCCAGCTCGTTGGGGCCGACCAGCCCACGATACGGCTGGCCCTTGTAGGCCACCGCCCGCTCCAGGGCCTTGGCGCTGTCCTTGACGCGGATCGCCGTGGCGCACAACGACGGGCCGTGGGCCTCGAAGAAGTTATGGGCGAAGGAATAGGGTTCGCAATTGAGGATCAGGTTGATATCGCCCTGGCGCAACAGGCTGACGCTCTTGGATCGATGCTGCCCGGCCTTGACGAAGCCCAGGCGCTCCAGCCATGAAGTGAGCTTGGCGCCGAGGTTTTCATCCACGGCAAATTCGAGGAATTCAATGCCGTCGTATTCGCTGGCGGCCGGGGTTTCAAACAGGATCTCGGGGACCTGCGTCGCTTCTTGCTCCAATCGCTGGCGGGTTTTCTCTTCGAGGTACAGCAGCGAGCGCAGGCCGTCGGCGGCATTCGCCCGGGTCGGTGCGGCGCGGAAGCCGTCGTTGAAGATTTCCAGGGACAACGGCCCGGTGTAGCCGCTCTTGATGATCGGGGCGAGAAAGCCCGCCAGGTCGAACTCGCCCTGGCCTGGGAAGCAGCGGAAATGCCGGCTCCATTCCAGTACATCCATCGCGAGGATCGGTGCATCGGCCATCTGTACAAAGAAAATCTTGTCGCCGGGAATTTCGGCAATCGCACTCGGGTCGCCCTTGAGAGACAGGGTGTGGAAGCTGTCGAGCAACACGCCCAGGCTCGGATGATCGATCTTGCGCACCAGGTTCCACACCTGCTGCCAGGTGTTGACGTGCCGGCCCCAGGCCAGCGCTTCATAGCCGATGCGCAAGCCCCGGCGGCCAGCGTGTTCGGCCAGCAGGCTCAGGTCCTCCAGCAGAATGCTTTCATCGCCCACGGAATCGGCTGACGCGTTACTGCACACCAACACCAGGTCGGTGCCCAGCTCCTGCATCAAGTCGAACTTGCGCTCGGCCCGCTCCAGGTTGCGTGTCAGGCGGTCGCGGCGGCAGCCCTCAAAGTCCCGGAACGGCTGGAACAAGGTGATGGCAATGCCGAGGTCGGCGCACATTTGCCTAACTTCACGCGGACTGCCGTCGTAATACAGCAGATCGTTTTCGAAGATTTCCACGCCATCAAACCCGGCAGCCGCGATGGCTTCGAGTTTTTCCGGCAAGGTTCCGCTCAAGGAAACGGTGGCGATGGAGCGTTGCATGGGGCGACTCCCGGCATTGAGGCATGTCTTGTTTACGGCAAATTATTGGCCGCCAGGTTCATCACAGCAATTGAAATGTACGAACCGGTTAGTTTTATGGGCGATTATCGAACAGAATGGCAATCGGCGAATTGACGATTTTTTAGCCGCTGCGCACCATCGACAGCACATTGAGCCCCGCTTCCATTGAGCGGCCTCGGTTAACCAAGACCCTGAACACACCATAAAAATTTCAAAAAAACGGGTACTTCCTCATGCCTTCGCAAAATCCCGCCGTGGCCGTGGGCCACAGCAATCCCCATAGCGGCATCGGTGACAAAATCCGTGGCGCCATGGCTGTCGGTAAAACCCGCTGGGGCATGCTGGCCCTGGTGTTTTTTGCCACCACCCTGAACTACATCGACCGCGCCGCCCTCGGCGTGATGCAACCGATCCTGGCCAAGGAAATGAGCTGGACGGCGATGGACTACGCCAACATCAACTTCTGGTTCCAGGTGGGTTACGCCATCGGCTTTGTGCTGCAAGGCCGGTTGATCGACCGGGTCGGCGTCAAGCGCGTGTTCTTCTGCGCGGTGTTGCTGTGGAGCCTGGCCACTGGCGCCCACGGCCTGGCCACCTCGGCGGTGGGCTTTATGGTCTGCCGGTTCATTCTCGGGCTGACCGAAGCCGCCAACTACCCGGCCTGCGTCAAGACCACCCGCCTGTGGTTCCCCGCTGGCGAGCGTGCCGTGGCCACCGGGATCTTCAACGCCGGCACCAACGTCGGCGCGATGATGACGCCGATGCTGCTGCCGCTGATCCTCCACGTGTGGGGTTGGCAGGCGGCGTTCCTGTGCATGTCGGCACTGGGCGGGATCTGGCTGGTGCTCTGGGGCTTGAAGTACTACAACCCGGAAGACCATCCAAGCGTGAAGCAATCGGAACTGGACTACGTGCAACAGGAAGTCGAACCGGAACAACCCCGCGTACCGTTCAGCCGGATCCTGCGGATGCGCGGCACCTGGGCCTTCGCCCTCGCTTACTCAATGACCGCGCCGGTGTTCTGGTTCTACCTGTACTGGCTGCCGCCGTTCCTGAATCAGCAATACAACCTGGGCATCAACGTGACCCAGATGGGCATCCCGCTGATCATCATTTACCTGACGGCGGACTTCGGCAGCATCGGCGGCGGGATCCTGTCTTCGTTCCTGATCGGACGCGGGATGAACCCGATCAAGGCGCGGCTGCTGTCGATGTTGCTGTTTGCCTGCTGCATCGTCGGAGTGATCATGGCCGCCGGCTCCAGCCACCTGTGGGTCGCGGTGTTTGCGATTTCCCTGGCCATCGGCGCGCACCAGGCCTGGACCGCCAACATCTGGAGCCTGGTGATGGACTACACGCCCAAGCACATGATGAGTACGGTGTTTGGTTTTGGCGGCATGTGCGCGGCCATCGGCGGGATGTTCATGACCCAGATCGTCGGCCATATCCTGACCGTGACCAACAACAACTACACCGTGCTGTTCACCCTGATTCCGGCGATGTACTTCATCGCGCTGATCTGGATGTACTTCATGGCGCCGCGCAAGATTCCGACCGTCGAGGTCTGAGTTTCCTACCTGCGCCGCTGCTGCCAGGCAGCGGCCAACCCGCTCAGGCAAATCACCCCGATCCCGACCACGGTGGTCAGGTCCGGGGTGTGGTTGAACACCAGCCAGCCCAACAACCCCGCAAACACGATCTGGCAATAGCCGAACGGCGCCAGCAGGGCTGGCGCTGCGAAGCGGAAGGCCTGGGTCAGCATCAAGTGTGCGGTCATCCCGCAAGTGCCCAGCGCCAGCATCAGCACCCCGTGCCACAGGCTCGGCACCTGCCAGAAGAACGGCACCAGCGCACTCATCACCAAGGTGTTGCACAGCCCGGCGAAGAAGTTGCTGGTGGTGGGCGTGTCGTACTTGCTGAGGATGCGGGTGAGCAGTTGGTAGAAGCAGAAGAACAACGCCGACGTCAGCGGCAACAACACCGCCGGGGTGAACAGCTCACCCCCCGGGTGCACAATGATCAGCACCCCGATAAACCCGCAAATCACCGCCAGCCATTGGCCGCGGGTCACGTGCTCACCCAACAGCGGCACCGACAACGCGGTGACCAGGATCGGCGCAAGAAAGTTGACCGCCGTGGCCTCGGCCAACGGGATAAAGTGCAGCGCCGCCGTAAAGAACAGGCTGGTGCCCAGCAGGCACAACGCCCGCGCCACTTGCAGTAAAGGACGTTTGCTGCGCAGCACCCGCAGGCCCGATTGCGGCAGGAAGATCCCGGCCATCAACAGCGTGTGCACCAGGTAGCGGGCCCACACCACCATCACGATCGGGTAGAACCCGGCCAGGTATTTGGACAGCGCGTCGTGGCTGGAAAACAGAAAGGTCGCCACCACAATCAGCAAAATGCCTTTGAGCGGGTGGTTGACGCCGGAAAGTGGGGTACTGAGGGTCATTGCATTCTCTTGAGTGGCAGGCTGAAATGACCGCCGCATACCGCGGCATAATCTAGAACGGGTAAAGCGCCTCGCTCAAGAGCATAACCAAACACTGTTCGAACAGCGCACTAAATTGCGGTTTTCCAGTCCAACGCTTCACGCCGCCCCGCCCACTGCGCGTTTTTTAACCAAGGCCTTCTCACCATGAAAAAAACCCTGTTGATTCTTTCGACCCTGACGCTGCTCAGCGCCTGCGACAAGCAAGCCGAGACCGCCAAGGCGCCCGCCCCGCCGTCTGTCCAGGCAACGTTGGTACCGCAAGTGCTGCCCACCGACAAATGGGTCGGCAAGTGGATTGGCGTCGAAGGCCTGAACCTGACCATCGCCAAGGACGACAGCATCGGCCGCGGCCACTATGTACTGACCATGAAATACGGCCTGGATGACGACGATTCCGGCACCTTCAAGGGCCAGGCATCCGAAGACGGCATCACCTTTGAACGCCCGGACGGGCCGCAGATCCTGAGCGCTGGCGACGGCGAAGCCACTGGCCTGAAATGGCTGGCCGACAAGAAGGACTGCCTGATCGTCGACACCGGCGAAGGGTATTGCCGCGACTGACACAAGCTTCATACAGGTCGGACGACACAGCGTTTAGCATCGTCAGACAGCCGGACTGGCGCCAACCCTACACACCAACAACACTGAGCTGCAGGTTCACAAAGAGGATTGCCACATGCTATGGAAAAAAGGCCGACGCAGCGACAACGTGGTAGACGCCCGCGATGACAGCGGCGGCGGTGGCGGTGGCATGCGTTTTGGGGGTGGCAAGGGCCTGAGCCTGACGGCCATCGTGCTGATCGTCGGCATCGGCTGGCTGACCGGCCAGGACCCGATGCAGATCCTCGGGCAACTCAGCGGCCAGCTCACCGAGCAAGCGCCCTCCGTCAGCCCGCAAACCCGCCAGGCGCCGCCGGCCAATGATGAACAAGCCGACTTCGTGCGCGCCGTACTCGGCGACACCGAAGACACCTGGGCCCAGGTGTTCCAGGAAAACGGCCTGACCTACAAGAACCCCAAACTGATCCTGTTCCGTGGCCGGGTGAACTCCGCCTGCGGTGGCGCCACGTCCGCCAGCGGGCCGTTCTATTGCCCGGCAGACCAACAGGTCTACCTGGACCTGGATTTCTTCCGGGAAATGTCCCAGCGCTTCAAGGCCGCCGGCGACTTCGCCCAGGCCTACGTGATCGCTCATGAAGTCGGACATCACGTGCAGACGCTGCTGGGCATCTCGGCGAAGATTCAGGCAGCCCGCCAGCAAGGCCGGCAGATGCAAGGCGACGGCGGCCTGCTGGTGCGCCAGGAGCTGCAAGCCGACTGCTTCGCCGGGGTGTGGGCCAACCGCGCGCAAAAGCGCCTGAACTGGCTGGAGCCCGGCGACATTGAAGAAGCACTGAATGCGGCCAACGCGATTGGCGATGACCGCTTGCAGCAACAGGGCCAGGGCCGCGTGGTGCCTGACTCGTTTACCCACGGCACCTCGGCACAGCGGGTTCGCTGGTTCAAGACCGGCTTCGCCCAGGGCCAGATCACTCAATGCGACACCTTTACCGCCAAGAGCCTTTAAATGAATAAACGACTGGGTCTGCTGTTAGGTTTGTTGATCACCTGTTCCTCCTCCACCTGGGCTGCCGAACATGGCGTCAAGGTGGTCAGTCCCGATCGTTTTCACCTGGATGCCGGCGACCTGAGCGTCGGCTTGAGCCAGGACTGGCGCCAGCCGCTGCCTCAAGTTACCCGCGCGCTGATCATCGTGCATGGTCGCCTGCGCAACGCGATGACCTATCTGGACAGCGGCGAAAAAGCGGCCGAAGCCGCAGGACAAAACGCCAATACCCTGGTGATTGCGCCACAGTTCCTCAACCAGACCGACCTCAAGCGCAACCAGATCGACAGCCAGACCCTGCGCTGGAACAGTAACGACTGGATGGCCGGCGAGCCGTCCACAGGCCCGGGCCAGATCAGCTCCTACGGCGCGCTGGACCAGATCATCAAGCACCTGGGCAACCGCAAGCTGTTCCCGAACCTGAAGGAAATCGTGGTGGCCGGCCATTCCGGTGGCGGCCAAGTGGTGCAGCGTTTTGCGCTGACCGGGCATGATCACCCGCTGCTGCAAACCGAGGGCATCAGCCTGCGTTATGTGGTGGCCAACCCGTCGTCCTACGCGTACTTCAGCCCACAGCGTCCGGTGAAATTCGATGTTGCCAGTTGCCCGGGCTTCAACGACTGGAAGTACGGCATGCAAAACCTGCCGGCCTACGCCAAGGGGCAAAGTGCCGAGCAGCTGGAGCAGGCTTACGTCTCGCGTAATGTCACTTACTTGCTGGGCCAGCAGGACACCGACCCGAATCACCCGGCGCTGGACAAGAGCTGCGGCGCTGAAACCCAGGGCGCGTATCGCTTGATTCGCGGGCACAATTATTTTGACTACCTCAAGCAGCGGCACCCGCAGTTGGGCCACAAGCTGGTGGAAGTGCCGGGGGTTGGGCATAACGGGGACAAGATGTTTACGTCGCCTGAAGGGCAGAAAGTACTGTTCCAATAACCACTGAAGAAACCGGATCAAAAATGTGGGAGCTGGCTTGCTCGCGAATGCGGTGGATCAGTCAGCCTATGTATTGACTGACACACCGCATTCGCGAGCAAGCCCGCTCCCACATTGGATTTTCATCGACCGGACTAAATCATCCGGCGCAATACCGCGCAATCTTCAGCATGCCAATCCGCCAGATCCGGCCACGGGTTTTCCGGCAGATTGACCAGCACAGTCTTCGTCCCCGCCGCCCGCCCGCAATCCAGATCAAACCGGTAATCACCGACCATCACCATCTCTTGCGGCGCCACTTCCCACGCTCGCGCCAGCTTCAACAAACCACCCGGGTCAGGCTTGGGCGGCGCATCATCACGCCCCAACACATCCTCGGCCGCAAAGCAGTCCGCCAGGCCGATCGCCTGCAATGTCACATGGGCCAGCTCCCGCGCATTGCGCGTCAGGATGCCCAGGCGATAACCCCGCCCGGCCAATTCCCGCACCAACTCCACGGCACCGGTAGCGGCTACCGAACCCAGCGCCAGCTCACGCTCATGCGCGAGCAACCACGCATGCTTGGCCGCTGCTTCATCGGCGGGCAACGCCGCCAGGTGCGTAAGAATGTCGTCAGTCGCCGGAATATCCAGGGCCACGCGGATCGCCGCAAAATCATGCACGGCCACCGTCAGGGTGCCATCCATGTCGAACACCCAGTGCTTCACATCACTGAGGCTCATGCCCAATCCTTGCGATGACGAATCAAGCCTTCCTGGGTGACCGATGCCACCAGTTGTCCGGCGCGGTTGTACACGCTGCCCCGGGAGAACCCACGGGAATTGCCGGCCCATGGGCTGTCCATGGCGTAGAGCAACCAGTCATCGGCACGCAGGTCGGCGTGGAACCACAGCGCGTGGTCGAGGCTGGCGACTTGCATGTCTTTCTGCCACACGGTCTTGCCGTGGGGCAGCAGCGAGGTGGTCAGCAGGCCGAAGTCCGAAGCGTAGGCCAGCAGGTATTTGTGCAGCGCCGGCGAGTCGGCCAGGGCGCCGTCCGCACGAAACCACACGTATTTGACCGGGTCGGACGGCTGCGGGTTGTACGGGTCTTTCTCGGTCACCGGCCTTACTTCGATCGGCTTGGGGCACAGCAGCTTTTCGCGCATGTGCTCGGGAATCAGGTGCGCGCGCTGCTGGGTCAGCTCCAGCTCCGACGGCAGATTCTCCGGGCCGACCACCACGGGCATGGTGGTCTGGTGCTCGAAGCCTTCTTCGTCGTACTGGAACGAAGCGCTGCAGGTGAAGATCGGGTTGCCCTTCTGGATCGCCGTCACCCGGCGCGTGCTGAAACTGCCGCCATCGCGCACCCGGTCAACCGAATACACCACCGGCAACGCCGCATCGCCGGGGCGCAGGAAGTAACCGTGCAACGAATGCACATGCCGCGCCTCTTCAACGGTCTGGCTGGCCGCCGACAGCGACTGGCCGAGCACCTGGCCGCCGAACAGCTGGCGAAAGCCCAGGTCCTGGCTGCGGCCGCGAAAGAGGTTTTCCTCGATCGGTTCCAGGGTCAGCAGGTCCACCAGATCTTCCAACACTTGGCTCATAGAGCATCTCCTACAACAATCTATTGGGCATTCCGGGCTGCTTATCCGTGCAGCGTGTCCAACCATTGGGCGCGGGTGATGCGATACAACACATGATGCCGCAAGGGGTCATCGGCTGCGACCTTGGGGTGTTCAAAATCTGCCAGGGGATCGTAATGCATACCGATGGCCTGCATGACTTTTTGTGATGGCAGATTGGCTTCAGTGGTAAACGAAACGATTTCGTCCAGCTTCAGCCGGTCGAAACCACAGCGCAGGGCAGTCCAGGCGGCTTCGCTGGCGTAACCCAGGCCCCAGTGTTCCCTGGCCAGGCGCCAGCCGATCTCCACCGCCGGAGTGAACGGGGCCTCGAAGCTCACATTCAGCAAGCCGGTGAGGCCGATGAATTCGCCGCTGTCCTTGCGCTGCAACGCCCACAGGCCAAAACCGTACTCGGCAAAATGGCCGCGAATACGCCCGATCAGCGCGGCACTTTCCAGGCGGCTCAAGGTGGCCGGGAAATACCGCATCACCTGCGGGTCGGCGCACATGCGCGCAAACTCCGGCAAGTCGGCATCGCTCCATTGGCGCAGCACCAGGCGTGCGCTTTCCAATTGCAGTATCGGCTCCATTGGTCCCCCTCCCTTGCCATGTGCGTGAGTGTAACGCGCTGTTAAGATCCGTCGCTGGTTCCCGTCAGAAATCGCCATGCCCTTGCCATTGATCTACCACGACGACTACAGCCCCGAGTTCCCGGCAGACCACCGCTTCCCCATGGATAAATTCCGCCTGCTGCGTGACCACCTGGTGGAGAGCGGCCTGACACGGGACAGCCAACTGCTGCGCCCGGAACTCTGCCCCGCCGAGATTCTGGCCCTGGCCCATGAACCTGGGTATATCGAACGCTACATGAGCGGCGAGTTGTCGCGCGAAGACCAACGGCGCCTTGGCCTGCCTTGGAGCGAAGCCCTGGCCCGGCGCACCGTGCGCGCGGTGGGCGGTTCGTTGCTGGCCGCCGAGCAGGCCCTGGAACACGGCCTGGCCTGCCACCTGGCCGGTGGCACCCACCACGCCCACTACGATTACCCGGCGGGTTTCTGCATCTTCAATGACCTGGCCGTGATCAGCCATTACCTGCTGGCCAGCGGGCGGGTCAACCGGGTGCTGATCTTCGACTGCGACGTGCACCAGGGCGACGGCACCGCACGCATCCTCCACGACACCCCGGATGCAATCACCGTGTCCCTGCACTGCGAAAAGAACTTCCCCGCGCGCAAGGCGCAAAGCGACTGGGACATCCCGCTGCCGATGGGCATGGGCGACGCGGACTACCTCAAGGTGGTCGACGACGCCCTCAACTACCTGCTGCCGCTGTATCAGCCCGACCTGGTGCTGTATGACGCCGGCGTGGATGTGCACAAGGACGACGCCCTCGGCTACCTCAAGCTGACAGACGAAGGCGTCGCCGCCCGCGATGAAAGCGTGATGCGCCACTGCCTGGGCCGCGATATTCCGGTGGTCGGGGTGATCGGCGGCGGCTACAGCAAAGACCGCCCTGCCCTGGCCCGTCGCCACGGGATCCTGCACCACAGCGCGCAGCGCGTCTGGACGTCATCAGGCTGTCATTGAGTTATGCGCGTTACCCACAATCGCTGTGGAACTGCCTGTGGATAACCTGAGTGAAAGCCCCTGCAGGCCATAAGCCGCCTGGCCTGCAGAAGGCTGTATGTTTTTTGATCAGGCAGCATGAGCATCCTCGGGTAGAATGCTCGGCCTACTTTGCCGAACCGCAGTTATCCCCATGCCCCAGACTCAAACCCCGTCTCAACACGTCATCATCATCGGCGGCGGCCCGGCCGGGCTGATGGCCGCCGAAGTGTTGAGCCAGGCCGGGATCCGGGTCGACCTGTACGACGGCATGCCCTCGGTAGGCCGCAAGTTCCTGCTGGCGGGCGTGGGCGGCATGAACATCACCCATTCCGAACCGTACCCGGCGTTTCTGGCGCGCTATGCCGAACGGGCGCCGTGCATGGCGCCGTTGCTGCGTCAGTTCGGTGCCGAAGCGTTGTGCGAATGGATACACGGGTTGGGGATTGAAACCTTTATCGGCAGCTCCGGCCGGGTGTTTCCTACTGACATGAAAGCCGCCCCGCTGCTGCGGGCCTGGCTCAAGCGCCTGCGCGACCAGGGCGTAGTTATCCACACCCGCCATCGCTGGCTGGGCTGGAATGCCGACGGCAGCCTGCTTATCCACAGCCCCGAGGGCGACAAAAGCGTACGCGGTGATGCAGTGTTGCTGGCCTTGGGCGGCGGCAGTTGGTCGCGCTTGGGCTCGGATGGGGCGTGGCTGAAGTTGCTGGAAGACAAAGGCGTGCCTTACGCGGCGTTGCAACCGAGCAACTGTGGCTTCGAGGTGTCGGCCTGGAGCGAGTTGATGGTCAGCAAATTCGCCGGGGCACCGCTGAAAAACGTCGCCATTGGCCTGGCAGACGACAAGCCACAGCTGGGGGAATGTGTGGTCACCGCCACGGGCATCGAAGGCAGCCTGATCTATGCGTTGTCGGCACCGATTCGTGAGGCGATCAACCGGGATGGATCGGCCACGGTGCACATTGACCTGTTGCCGAGTAAGCCACTGGACAAGGTGATCGCAGCGCTGAGCAAGCCGCGCGGCTCACGCTCGATGAGCAAGCATTTGCACAGTCAGTTGGGATTGGATGGGGTGAAGGCGGCGCTTTTGCGCGAGCTGTCACCGGCGGAGCACTTCAATGATCCGGCGCAGCTGGCGGTGGATATCAAGGCGCTGCCGCTGACGCTGGTGAAAACCCGGCCAATGGATGAAGCCATCAGTACCGCAGGCGGCGTGCCGTTTGAGGCGCTGGATGAACGCTTGATGATCAAGCAATTGCCGGGCGTTTTTTGCGCAGGCGAGATGCTGGACTGGGAAGCGCCGACGGGCGGGTATTTGCTGACGGGGTGTTTTGCCAGCGGGCAGGCGGCAGGGCGCGGTGTTCTTGAGTGGTTGAGGCCGGCCACCCCGGCATGACCCACTCACCCCATCACCGCCCGGCAGCAAAGTTACCTCTGACTCAACTGGCTGTTAGATCGGGATAGGCACGTTTAAAAGCTGTTACTTGCTTCTGCAGGAAAGCATCCTCTTCAGGCAGTAAAATTTTCAGATTTTCTATATAACCTGAATACGCACTGAAGAGTCTGGAAGGATCGCCGTGTTTCAAATCGTTCCATTCCTGCTTGAAGGCGTAGCTGAGTTTCTGGCCCTCTTCCTGACTGGTATAAAGCATATCCTGTAGATACTTATCCAATGGCGCCCTTATCTCAGGACTGATCGAATAATTAGCCTCATACAACGACATCAACTCTCTGAACGAATGGATTGCCTGCCCATACTCGCCGCGCGCCGCATGATCTTCAACCCGGGACCTTAATTCGGCCACACGCAACTCTACCTGCTTGAAAGCTTTCTCGTCAGCGGCCTTGCCTTTCTTGATTTCGCCGTCTACAACAACGCCGCCGATAATGCCCGCCGCCGCCAGGACCGGCAAAACAAAAGGTACTAAAAACACAGCCATATCTACATCTCCATCTAAGTTCGTCATTCAGAAATCAGTTTCTGACTCAACCTCAGTGGAAATGAAGCATTTTAAGTTCCAGCACTTAAACACGGCGACAATTACAAAAAATATCCAAATCACAAGCAATAACTCATCAAGGATGACGAGGCACAACTTGACGCGAGCGGAATTGCTCCGCTCACGGTAGTCACTATGCGTTTACTTGATAACCAACAAGCCCTACTTCTTTTTCCGCGGCCCGGTGTTAAACACGGGCACCTTACGCACTGGCTTGATCGAAGGCTCGACCGGCGTCGCCTCCCCGCTGTCCACCCACTTGCCCAGGTTACGCTTGCCACCACCGCCGCCCGAAGCCTTGGGTTTCTTCGGCTTTTTCGGCTTCTTCACCACCTGACCAGTGGCATCGGTATCCGGCACACGGTGCTCCGGTTCGAAGTCCTGCTCCATCTTCCGGGTCAACGTCTGACGGGTCAGCATCTCGATGGCCGACAGCATGTTCACTTCATCGGCGCACACCAGGGAAATCGCCTCACCGGTGTTGCCCGCACGACCGGTACGGCCGATGCGGTGGATGTAGTCCTCGGCCACGATCGGCAGGTCAAAGTTGACCACCAGCGGCAAGTCTTCGATATCCAGGCCACGGGCCGCCACGTCGGTGGCCACCAGGATCTGCACGTCGCTGCTCTTGAAGCGATCCAGCGCACGCTGGCGCGTGGCTTGTGGCTTGTCGCCGTGAATCCCGTCGGCATTGATGCCCAGGCCCTGGAGCTTTTCCACCAGCGCGTCCACACCGTTACGGGTCTTGGCGAACACCAGTACCTGCTTCCAGCGGCCCTTGCGCATCAGGTGCACAAACAGTTCCGCCTTGCGCTTCTTGTCCACCGGCACCACCCATTGCTTGACGGTGTTGGCAGCGACGTTGCGCGGGCTGACTTCGACAGTCAGCGGGTCGTTGAGCATCTGCCCGGCCAACTGGCGGATCTCGTCGGAGAAGGTTGCGGAGAACAGCAAGGTCTGGCGCTTTTTCGGCAGCATGCGGTAGATGTTCGCCAGTTCTTCGGAGAAGCCCAGGTCGAGCATGCGGTCGGCTTCATCCAGCACAAGGGTTTGCAGCTGGTTGAGCTTCAGCGCGTTCTGGCGGAACAGGTCGATCAGGCGGCCAGGGGTGGCGACCAGCACATCAACGCCTTTGCGCAGCTTCATCATCTGCGGGTTGATGCTCACGCCGCCGTACACGGCGTAAGTGGTCAGCGGCACGTTTTGGGCGTACTCGGCAACGCTCGCATGAACCTGCTCGGCCAGTTCGCGGGTCGGGCACAGGATCAGCGCGCGCACCGAGTTGGCGCTGACTTTCGGCCCTTCCATGGTAAGCAGTTGCAGCAGCGGCACGGCGAAACCGGCGGTCTTGCCGGTGCCGGTCTGGGCCGCAGCCATCAGGTCACGGCCTGCCAGCACCGCCGGAATGGCTTGCGCCTGCACCGGCGTCGGGGTCTGGTAGCCAAGCGTCTCAAGGGCGCGCAGCAAGGGTTCGATCAGGCCAAGTGTGGCGAAAGTCATGGAAATACCGTAGGAAAAAGTCAGCGCAAGGTCGCAATGCGCGGCAGTTTACCTTATTTCCGGTTTTGGCTTTCGCCACTGTGGCAGGCTGATCAGCAGCACCGCGCTGATAATCACCAACATTGCCAGGGCTTCTTCCATGCCGATGGTCTCACCGACAAACACAATCCCGAGCAACACCGCCACCGCCGGGTTGACGTAGGCATAGCTGGTGGCCGCCGCCGGGCGTACGTGCTTGAGCAGGTACATATAGGCATTGAAGGCGATGATCGAGCCGAACACGGTCAAGTACGCCAGGGCCAGCCAGCCTTCCAGCGGCGGCATGGCTTGCAGGTGTTCGCCGCTGACGGCACTGAGCAACAGCAGCACGAAACCTGCGATCAGCATCTCCGCCGCACTGGCCATCGCGCCTTGAGGCAGCGGCAAATGCTTGCTCCACACCGAACCAAAGGCCCAGGCCGCCGCCGCAAAGATCAGCAAGGCCGCACCGGTGGGGCTCGATTGCAGGTTGGAGCCCATATTGAGCATGGCGATACCGATAATCCCCAGCACCACCCCGGCCCATTCCAGACGGGTATTACGCGCGCCCCAGAAATAACCACAGAGCAAGGTGAACAACGGCACCGTCGCCACCGCCAACGCGGCCACCCCGGAAGCCACGCCCGTATGTTCGGCCACACTGACCGCACCGTTGCCGAAGGTCAGCAGCAAAATGCCGATCTTCGCGGCAGCCTTCCACTGCACCCACGTCGGCGCCGGCGCCCCGCGCCAGCGCAGGAAGGCATACATCAGCGCACCCGCTGTCATAAAGCGAATCCCCGCCAGCAACAGCGGCGGCCAGTACTCCACACCAATGCGAATCACCAGGTAGGTAGACCCCCAGATCACGTACAACGCAAAAAAGGCGGCGATCAACGGTAAGGGAAAGCGACGTGGGCCAGGCATTGGGCAGCTCTGTGGCAGGACAAGGGAGCGTTATTTTAGAAATCCCCGGCCGTAAACATAAGTTACAAAACCTGTTTAAAGCGCCAGTACACTTTTCAAAACATGGTTATCAAGGCTATAAACCGTGCTTTCGAAAGCTATGCATTCCCGGAGCCTTATCATGGACAAATACGACCGTATGCTTCTCAGCGCCCTGCTGGAAGACGGCCGCGCGTCCTACGCGCAACTGGCGCGCACCGTGAACCTGTCCGCGCCCGCCGTGGCTGAGCGAGTGGCGAAACTGGAAGCCAGTGGTGTGATCACCGGGTATCAGGCCAAGGTCGACCTGTCGAAGGTGGGGTTGCCGATCCAGTGCGTGATTGAGTTGCGGTTGACCAATCATGGGAGCCAGAAGGTTTACGACGCGCTGTCGGAAATTCCCGAGTTGACTGAATGCCATCGGGTGACGGGCGATCCATGCGTGATCATGCAGGCGGCGGTGGGCTCGATGCCGGAGCTGGAGAACCTGATCAATCGGGTGGCGAAATTCGGGTTCAGCAAGACCTCGATCATCTTGTCGAGCGCGATAGAGCGGCGGGTGCCGTTGGGGCAGTTGGAGGGGAATGGGAAGAGTGGCAACTGAACACGCCGCTCGGCAGCTCGTTCCCACGCTCTGCGTGGGAACGCATCCGGTGACGCTCTGCGTCACGACTTGAAGAGCGGACGCAGAGCGTCCAGGGCGGCATTCCCACGCGGAGCGTGGGAACGATCGCCATAGTTGACCGAGTTGCCTGAAACACCCTCGCTCAACTGTGGGAGCTGGCTTGCCTGCGATGACGTCAGTAGCTTCACTGATTCGAAGGTGGTGGTGGATCGGTCGCTGGACTGCTTACAGCCTCGATAACACCGCAAAACTAATGTGGGAGCGGGCTTGCTCGCGAATGCGGTGTGTCAGTCAGCGCATGTGTTTGCTGATACTCCGTATTCGCGAGC
This sequence comes from Pseudomonas sp. P7779, assembly GCF_013386315.1. Lineage (NCBI taxonomy): Bacteria > Pseudomonadati > Pseudomonadota > Gammaproteobacteria > Pseudomonadales > Pseudomonadaceae > Pseudomonas > Pseudomonas sp. P7779. The sequence continues at coordinate 36,007 of NZ_JACARZ010000072.1, forward strand.
AAGCCCGCTCCCACATTTGGATCTTCGTCATGTTGAAGATGGAGTTCTGCTCAAGCGACTTAGAACCCGCGATGCTTCTTCAGATGATCATTGATCTTCGCCGCCGGAACCTTCTGCAAGCTGCACAGCAATTCGTGTGACAACTCCCGCAACCCGTGGGTGCGCCGCAGTTCCTGGGCCAGGTGAGCGGTAAGGTTCGCCGCCATCTCCGCGTCCGCCATCGCCCGGTGGGCCTTGCCGGTGTGGGGCAGTTGGGCAAATGAGGTCAGGGTACCCAGCTTGTGATTCGGCGCCGCCGGCATCAAGCGTCGCGCCAGCAATAGCGAACAGGCAAACTTCTGCAAACGCGTACGCCGGATCAACCCCAGCTCGAAATCCCAGAACTTCTGGTCAAACGCGGCGTTGTGGGCCAGCAGCGGCGTGGTGCCGACAAACTCGTTCACCTCGTTCATCACCCGCTCCGCCGACGGTGCGGTGCGCAGCATGGCGTTGCTGATGCCGGTCAGTTGCTCGATAAACCCCGGCACACGCACACCAGCGTTCATCAGGCTCTGGTAGCGGTCCACGATCTGGCCCTGCTCCAGGATGACCACGGCGATTTCCGTGGCCCGGCAGCTGCTGCTCGGCTGGATGCCGGTGGTTTCAAAGTCGATGACCGCTATACGTTCCAAACCTGTTCCAACTCCGTCAAAAATCTATTTAAGCAGCAACGCGCCTTCAATCGGCACGTAGCGGCTGGCGGCGCGTATCAATGAGTTGGCCGTCAGCCCCGGCACGCCGTAGGCCACGGCTTCGACGCCGTGCTTGCTGATGATGCGGTCCAGCAGCATGTCGAAATCACCGTCGCCGGAGGCCAGCACCACTTCGTCGACATGGGCGGCGGCGTCCATGATGTCGATGGTGATGCCCACGTCCCAGTCGCCCTTGGCCGAGCCGTCGCTGCGCTGGATGTAAGGCTTGAGCTTCACGGTAAAACCCAGGTTGCGCAGGATCTGCTGGAACTGCTGCTGTTTGCTGTCGCCACGGTCGATGGCATAGGCATACGCCTCGACAATCTGCCCGCGCTGGCTGATATCAGCCCACAGGGCGGCGTAGTTGAAGTGACAGCCGTACGCCTGGCGCACGGTGTAGTAGAGGTTTTGTACATCGGCGAACACGGCTATCTTTTTCACCGCAAATCCTCATGACACGCGCATGGACCCCGGACTCAAGGGCCCGGAAAGGTTGCCAGTATGCCAGCCACAAGGGAGTTTCCGAGAAAAATCAGCCCGGGGCGACGAAGCGCCCCGGTTGAGTGTGGGTCAGACGAAGGAATCGTCGTCGCCAAAGGAGGAGGAGTCGTCGGAATAGTCGTTGTCGGCGAAGCTGTCGGAGGCGTTGTCGCTGCCCCAGCTGTCGTTGCCGGCATATTTCTGGTCGTCGTTGCCCCAGTTGCCGTTGTCGCTGGCCGGGGCCGGCTCTTCGCGGATGATCTCTTCAACCACTTGCGGTTGTTGCGAGTTGTGGCTGAACAGGCTGCTGATGCCTTCTGCCAGCATCACACCACCGGCCACGCCAGCTGCGGTTTTCAGGGCGCCGCCGAGGAAACCGCTGCCAATCGGCGCTGCGGGTGCCTGTTGGGGCTGCTGATAGTTCTGCTGGGGAGCACCGTAATTCTGCTGCGGCGCAGGTTGCCCGCCAAACGACGGACGCGCTGGTTCACGCCAGCCACCGCCCGACGACGCCGGTGCGCTCTGGGTCGGCTGCGGGTCACGGGAACCGCCGCCGAAAATGCTCGACAGGAAACCGCCACTGCTCGGTGCAGGCTGCGCCGCCTGGGACCTGGCCTGTTGCAGTTGGTCCTGCAACTCCTGGATCTGCTGGGCCTGCTGCTTGTTCTGCGCATCGAGGCTCTTGATCGCGTGCTCTTGCACCAGAATCGACTGGGTCATGTAGTACGCAGCGACCGGTTGGCGAGTGACGTGTTCCTTGATCCGCGCTTCAGCCTGGGCGTCGCGGGGGGCTGAGTCCGTTTCGGCTTGCTGCAACCGTGAAAACAGTCCGTCGATCAGGGTTTGTTCTTCGCTGTTCATGGCGACCTCGTTAGATTGCCGGTAGAAATCTTCGCCTTGCGCACGATGTGCAAGGTACAACCCAGTTATGGGGCTGTTGCTGATTGTTTCAATGGTCTTTACGCAAGGTTTACGTTTGCTTGCATCTGCTCTTGATCGGTTAAAGTAACGCCCTTGCTTTTCGGCCTGTGAAGACCCTGATGAATCCGTTAGACGTATTGCGCGACTCCTTCTTCTTTTTCAAGCGCAACCTGGGCGCCATCGTGCAGTTGTGCCTGCCACTGGTGATCCTCGAAGCCCTGCTGCAACAGGTGCTCGACCACACGCTCGGCCCAGACGCGTTTCCCGGTTACAGCGTGGTGATCGGGCTGCTGGTGTACCCGCTGTACACCGGCGCACTGATCCTGTTCCTCGACGCCCGCACCCGGGGTGAATCGCCGCGCACCCTGGATGTGCTGGCCATGGCCCTGACCCTGTGGCCGCGCTTTGCCCTGCTGACGGCAATCAGCACGCTGCTGATCCTGCTGGGCCTGTCGCTGTATTTCCTGCCCGGCCTGTGGCTGATGGTGGTGCTGGCTTTCGCCGAATACCTGCTGGTGCTGCGGGGCATGTCGGCGCTGTCGGCCATGAAGGAAAGCCTGCGCCTGACCCGTGGGCATTTCTGGCGGATCCTGGTGTGCCTGCTGTGCGTGATGACCCCGCTGTGGTTGCTCAAGGGCGCCAGCGTGGCCGTCTATCCGGACCCGAACCCGCTGCTGGGCCTGCTGATCGACAGCGCACAAAGCTTCCTGCAACTGTTCACCAGCGTGGTGTTGTTCCGCCTGTTCATGTTGATTGGTGGCGACGCCGACGCGCGGTGATATGCTCCGGGCCTGTCCTGCAACGCCATAAGCCGAGCCGATGACCCGACTACTGCGCATTACCTTGCTGGGCCTGCTGATCCTCGCGGCCCTGCTGACCGGCTTGATCTACAGCCTGACCTGGCGCCCTGCCGACAAGGAAACCCTGCCCATCCGCTGCGTCGCGCCCCGTGCGCCGACCCTGCTGCCTGGGCAGGCGCTAAAGGTCATGACCTGGAACGTGCAGTACCTGGCGGGCAAGAACTACGTGTTCTGGTACGACACCTCGGACGGCAGCGGCCCGGACGACCGCCCGACCGTTGAAGACATGGCTTCAAGCCTCGACGAAGTGGCGCGGGTGATCCGCGACGAGCAGCCCGACATCCTGCTGTTGCAGGAAATCGACGAAGGCGCCAAGCCTTCCAGCTACCAGGACCAACTGGCCTTGCTCCAGGAGCGCCTGGCCGACCTCTACCCGTGCAGCGCCCAGGCCTTCGACTGGAAAGCCGACTTCGTGCCCGACCTGCATATCTTCGGCAGCGTCGGTCGCAAGCTGGTGACCATGAGCCGCTACCAGATCGAACACGCCGAGCGCCTGCAATTGCCGGTAGCACGCGCCAACCTGATCAGCCGTCAGTTCCAGCCCAAGCCCGCGTTATTGCTGACCTACCTGCCGTTGAGCGATGGCGGCCAGTTGGCCGTGCTCAATACTCGCCTGGACGGCGCGCCCCCCGGGCACAACGCCGTGCTGGAACAGGTGCAGGCGACCGTCAAACTGGTGGATAAATTCGAGAGCCGCGGCACGCCATGGCTGATGGGTGGGGATTTCAACCTGCTGCCGCTGGGACAGTTCCTGCGCCTGGACCCCGGCAAGCGCGGGCAATACTCGCCGGACAGTGAGCTGCACCTGCTGTGGGAAAAGTACCCGATGATCCCGAGCAACAGCCAATCCAGCGGGATTGACCGGGACCAGTGGCTGACGTATTTCCCGAATGACCCAACCGTAGAGGGGCCGGATCGTACGCTGGATTACCTGTTCCACAGCTCGCGCATCAAGAAGGTTGAGAGCAAGGTGCGCCAGAGCGATACGGTGCGCATCTCCAATCATTTGCCGGTGATTGCGCGGTTCCTGTTGCCCGCCGCGCAGTAAGCCACGCGGCAAAACAGTGTGGGAGCTGGCTTGTGTGGGAGCCAGGCTTGCCCGCGATGCAGGCACCTCGGTCTATCCGACAGACCGAGGTGATGCCATCGCAGGCAAGCCAGCTCCCACATTAGATCTGCGATGTACTTACTTTCTCGGCTTGATCCGGGCAGTCGGTTCAGCAATCAACGGATCATCCGGCCAGTAATGCTTGGGATACCGCCCCTTCAAATCCTTCTTCACCTCGGCGTAAGTACTGCGCCAGAAGTTCGCCAGGTCCTGCGTCACCTGCACGGGCCGTCTGGCCGGCGACAACAGGTGCAGCTTGACCACCTGCCGCCCGCCGGCAATCCGTGGGGTGTCCGCCAGCCCGAACAATTCCTGCAAGCGCACCGCCAGAATCGGCGGCTGCTCGCTGTAGTCCAGCCGCACCGACGAGCCCGACGGCACCTTCAGATGGTGCGGCGCCAGCTCGTCCAACCGCGCCGGCAACGGCCACGGCAGCAGGTTATGCAGGAAGCTGGAAATATCCAGACTGGCGAAATGGCTCAGGCGCGACACCTTGCCCAGGTACGGCATCAACCAGTGCTCCAGGCTGGCAAGCAAAGCGCTGTCGCTGACATCCGGCCATTCACTGGCCTTGCCGCTATCCAGACCACGCAGCAGCATCACCCGCGCCTGCCATTGGCGCAGCTCCGGGGTCCAGGGCAGCAGTTCCAGGCCTTTGCGCCGCACCAGGTTGACCAGCGCCTGGCTGCGGGCGGACTCGTCGAGGCCGGTCAGCGGTTCGCGGCTGAGCACCAGTTCGCCGACCTTGCGCTGGCGTTCGGCGCGCAGCACGCCCTCGCGCTCATCCCAGTCAAGCTGGTCGACATTACGCACCTGCTCGGCCAACACCGAGTCGAACAGCGCCGGATCAAAATCCGCCGCGAGGTAAATCCGTTCTTCACGCTGGCCCTGGCGGCTGCCCAGATCGGCGATCACCAGCCAGGGTTGCTTCATCAGGCTGTCGGCTTCGGCGAACAACGCGGCACGGCCGTTGGCGAGGCGGTATTCGGCACCGCCCGCCCGCCGTTGCTGGGCGACGCGGTCCGGGTAGGCCAGCGCCAGCAACGCGCCGAGCCAGCGCGGATGATCGGGATCAGCCACCGGCTGCTCTGCCTTGCCTCTTAAATAGCCACGGTATTGCCGCGCCAGTTGGCGGGCACGCTGCACACCGCCCTGGGTGCCACGGGCCTTTTCTTCACCGGATAACAGGGCCAGGCGGCTGTGCAAATCCGCACCGGCACCACGCAGGATATCGCGCTCACCCAACAGTGCCGCCACGTCACAGGCCATGCTCGCCAGGCCCAGATCCTGACCACGCAGCAGCAAATGAGCGATTCGCGGGTGCGCCGGCAACCCGGCCATTTTCTGGCCGTGGGCGGTCAGCTTGGTATCGCTCAACGCTCCGAGGCGCTCGAGCAAATCCTGGGCCTGTGCATAAGCCGCGGTGGGCGGAACGTCGAGCCATACCAACTGAGTAGGCGCCACGCCCCAGCGACCCAATTGCAGGGCCAAACCGGAAAGATCCGCCGAGAGAATTTCCGCGCTGGAATACGCCGCCAGCCCTTCATGCTGGTCCTCGGACCACAACCGATAACACACCCCCGACTCCAGTCGCCCTGCCCGGCCGGCACGCTGGGTGGCGCTGGCGCGGGAGATGCGCTGGGTGTCGAGACGGGTCATGCCGCTGCCCGGGTCGAAACGCGGGACCCGCGCCAACCCGGCGTCGATCACCACGCGCACGCCGTTGATGGTCAGGCTGGTCTCGGCAATGTTGGTGGCCAGCACCACTTTGCGCTTGCCGGCGGGCGCCGGGTCGATGGCGGCGCGCTGGGCGGCCAGGTCCAGTTCGCCGTGCAGCGGGCATAGCAGCACATCGGGGTTATCGCCCAGCGCGTCAGCCAATTGCTGATTAACCCGACGAATCTCGGCCTGCCCCGGCAGGAACACCAGCACGCTGCCGGTTTCATCATGCAGGGCTTCAAGGATGGTCTGCACCAACCGCGGTTCGATAAATTCACCGGGCTGGAATGGCCGGCCCCAGCGCATCTGCACCGGGTACATGCGCCCTTCGCTGCGCAGGATCGGTGCGTCGTCCAGCAAGCCGGCCAGGCGTTCGCCTTCCAGGGTGGCGGACATCAGCAGGATCTTCAGTGGCTGCTCGTCGCGAAACAGGTCTCGACCATTGAGACTAAGGGCCAGCGCCAGATCGGCATCCAGGCTGCGTTCGTGGAACTCGTCGAAGATCAACAAACCCACGCCGTCGAGTGCCGGGTCATCCTGCAGGCGCCGAGTGAGGATGCCTTCGGTGACCACTTCGATGCGGGTGTTGGGGCCGACCTTACTGTCCAGGCGAATGCGGTAGCCAACGGTTTCGCCGACCTTTTCCCCCAACTCGCTGGCCAGCCTTTCTGCCGCTGCACGGGCGGCCAGGCGGCGGGGCTCGAGCATCAGGATGGTTTGCCCGGCCAGCCAGGGTTCATTCAACAGCGCCAATGGCACCCGTGTGGTTTTACCGGCGCCGGGCGGTGCTTCGAGCACGGCTTCATGGCGCGTCGCCAGGGCGTCACGCAGGGCGGGTAAAACATCATCGATTGGCAACGAATTCATACTGGCTCCAAAGCAGAGCGGCGAGTATAACGGCGAACTGCCGGGTGTCGGTGGTGGTCTCAACGACACGGCCCCGTCCTGACTGGAATGCGGTCAAAGCTGGGAGCGGGCTTGCCTGCGATAGCGGTGTGTCAGCCAACACACCTGAAACTGAACCACCGCCATCGCAGGCAAGCCAGCTCCCACACTTGATCATCGTCGCCTTGTAGACTGGCTTATAGTCACTTTCATTATGTTCAAGGAGAGTCCCATGCGTGTTGCTTCCCGTGTCATCGGCGGTGTTCTGGCCGTCACCCTGCTGAGCCAGTTGACGGCCTGCGGCTCGATTTTCTACCCCGACCGCCGGGGCCAGATCGACGGCAAGATCGACCCGGCAATTGCCGTGCTCGATGCGGTCGGCCTGCTGTTCTACGTGATCCCGGGCCTGATCGCCTTTGGTGTCGACTTCGCCACCGGCGCGATTTACTTCGAGCCTGGCAAGACCGCCCAGGTGGCCCCGGAAAAACTCCAGCAAGCCATCGGCGCCGACGGCAAGGTCGACAACGCCAAGCTGCAAACCATCATCCAGAAAGAAACCGGGCGCAATCTGCCGCTGGACGACCCGCGCATGATCCAGTTCAAGGGCAGCGTGCAACAACTCGCCACCCTGGGCCTGCAACCCGCCGCTTAAGGACTGACCCGCCCCATGACCACCAGTCCCGAACACGCCCGGCTGTTGCGCCTGGCCACCCGCGCTTCCGTCGGCGTGGCCTGTGTGCTGATTGTGACCAAGGCCATCGCCTGGTGGCTCAGCGGCTCGGTGAGCATGCTCGCCGGGCTGACCGACTCGCTGCTCGACGGCGTTACCTCGCTGCTCAACTTGCTGGCCGTGCACTACGCGTTGCGCCCGGCGGATGACGATCACCGGTATGGCCATGGCAAGGCGGAATCCCTGTCGGGCATGGCCCAGGCGCTGTTCATCGCCGGCAGTGCGGTGTTGATCGCCTTCCAGGCGTTCCAGCGTTTGCAGCATCCGGAACCTGTGGGCGCGCCATGGCTGAGTATTGGCGTGATCGTTCTGTCCCTGGCGTTGACGGCGGCGCTGCTGATCCTGCAATACCGGGTGATCCGCGAAACCGGCTCCAACGCCATCCGCGCCGACTCGCTGCACTATCGCTCAGACATGATGCTCAACGGCAGCATCCTGGTGGCGCTGGTGCTGGCGGCGTTTGGTTTTCATCAGGTGGACGCCTGGTTCGGCCTGGGCATCGCGGCCTACATTTTGTGGAGCGCCATCCAGATCGCCCGGGAAAGTTTTTCGGTGCTGATGGACGAGGAACTGCCGCCGGATGTCAGCCAGCACATGCTGGAACTGGCGTGCAGCGTGCCCGGTGTATTGGGTGCCCATGACCTGCGCACACGGATTTCCGGCAGCCACTGGTTCGTGCAGCTGCACCTGGAGTTACCGGGGGAATTGAGTTTGTCCGTGGCCCACGGCATCAGCGACCAGGCCGCCGATGCCATCCACAACGCCTACCCGCGAGCCGAAGTGCTGGTGCACGCCGACCCGCAGGAAGTGGTCAAGGGCGAGAAGGCCTAGTACTGCACCTGATAGCCTCGACTGCTCAGGCAGTTGCCCTGGGCCTGGCGGTAGGTTTGCACCACGGCCGGGTCGGGGGCGTAGGTCACGGTCCTTGGGTCAAAGCCACTTTGCTGCACCGCCCAGCGATAGCAGTCGTAACCGTCCTGCTGGACCTGCGCCGGTGACTGGCCGTTGGCCGGGTAAGCCACCACGTCATAACCATTGCCCTGGGGCACGGGTTGCGGCGCTGGCGCGGCGGGTGGCGGCTGCACCACAACGTACTGCTGGCTGCTTTCTTCGTAGGTGTAATAGGCACCGGCGGCGAGGAAGAACAGCGCACTGCCCACCCACACTTCCCGCGCGTAGTCGGGCAGGTATTGCACGCGAATCCCGTAAGGCGGCGTCACGACGACATAGCGCGGGCCTTGTGGGCGATACCAGTAGCCACCCGAGAAGAAGTAGTCCTGGCCGCGATACGGCACGCGGTAATTGCGGTCGGGGAAGCGGTCGACGATGTAACCCGGACGGTATTGCGGGCCTGGGCCCCAGCCATTGCCGTGCCCGTCGGGGCGGCCTGGCCAGCGGTGATCGTTGGGGTGGTTATTGCCACCGCCGTTACCCCCGTTGAAGCCGGGCCGGCCCGGGCCACCCTGGCCGCCATTGCCGGCCTGCCAATGCTGGTTGCCGTCGTTGCGACGCGGGATGTCCTGGTAATTGCCCTGACGCGGTTCCTGGGTCTGGCGCACGGTGTCCGGGCGACCCTGGATCGGCAGGTTATTGGCCGGCTGCGGCGCCGGGTGCGGAGGTTGTTGTTGATTGCCTTGCGGGCGACCTTGCCACTGGCCACCTCCGTTCGGGCGCTCAATGTTCTGGTTCTGCGGCCGTGGCTGATTGTTTTCGAAATGCTGATTCTGCGGACGCGGCTGATTGTTCTCGGGCCGAGGGGCTACAGGGCGCGGTTGACTATTTTGTGGTCGCGGTTGGTTGTTCTGCGGCCGAGGCTGATTATTGCCTGGATGCCCTTCCGGGCCTCTTTCATGCTGACCACCGCCTTCCTGGCGTGGCGGGTCGTCGGCCATCACTTGCGCACCAACGCTCATCATCAGCAAACCAACACCTGCCAAACGCCAGATGCGCTTCATGCTATTCCTCACTGCGGATTAGGGCCTACACGTAAGACTGGAAAACCGGGGCCCGGTTCTGCGAGAGGTTATCAGTCACGAGAAGTATTTTCGCAGGCAATAAAAAGGGGCGACCCGTCGGTCGCCCCTTGAGAACTTCGTCCTGGCTCAACGCTTTTGACGTTGGCTCACCTCACACCGTCTTGTGGACAGTGTGCAGCCCGGGGGCCGGGGCAACCCTGTGGGGTTGGCGGCCGCAGCCGGCCTTATTGGCGGGCTGCAGTGGACTGTATGTCCGGGCAGTGATTCTGTTGATAACTCTACGCCTCGGCCTCGGGCAGATGATTGCGAAGATTGCGTCAATAAACAGTGCTTGCGCAATTTTTAACCCTGGATAGATAATTCACCGCAATAGTTACGACAAAGGCCAGCCCCATGAGCAAACTTGACCGATACGACCTGAGTATTTTGGCGGAATTGCAGCGCGACGCGAGGATCTCCAACCAGGAGTTGGCCGAGCGCATCGGCCTGTCGCCTTCGCCGTGCTCACGCCGGGTCAAGCAACTCGAAGACGACGGCTACATCGCCCGCCAGGTCGCCTTGCTCGACCGCAAGATGCTCGGCCTGAGTCTCACGGCCTACGTGCTGATCGGCATGGACCGACACACCCCCGAACGTTTCGAGAACTTCGAAGCGGCCATCCGCACCTTGCCGCAAGTGCTGGAATGCAGCCTGGTGACCGGGATGGACGCCGACTATCAGCTGAAAGTGGTGGTGCCAGACATGGATCACTACCAGAAGCTGCTGCTGGGCCACCTGACCCGCATCGAAGGCGTCACCAGCGTGCGTTCAAGCTTTGTGCTGAACCAGGTGCTCAACAGCACCGAGCTGCCGCTGACCCACCTGCGCACTTAAGACCAGCGCGGAACAAATGTGGGAGCGGGCTTGCTCGCGAATGCGGTGTGCCAGGCACCGAATGTGCTGACTGATCCACCGCATTCGCGAGCAAGCCCGCTCCCACATTTTGACTGTGTTCCCGCAGGGTGGTAAGTCTGCGGCAGACCGACGCAGGTCTCCCGCAGGGTGGTAAGTCTGCGGCAGACCGACGCAGGTCAATGTCGCGCCGATTGCCCTGGCGTATAATCGGCGCCCTGCCCCAGCCGGAAACGACCCGATGAACTCGATTGATCCCGCCGTGTTTGAAGAATGGATGATGACCGGCCTGGTCAGCATCCTGATCATTTTCATGGGCTTTATCGTCTGGGACCTGGCGAAGAAATCCAAGGCCGGGCGCTTTGGCTCGATGATCCTGTTCTTCGTGCTGGGCCTGGGCGTTGCCGCGTTCATCATCAAAAGCGTGGTGATCGGCCTGATCGAGTCCGGCGCCTTATAAGCGCGCCGGCACTTCTTTCCATTGGCCTTGGTCCAGGCCGTCGATCGACCAGTCACCAATCCGCACCCGCACCAGACGCAGCGTCGGCAACCCCACTGCCGCCGTCATGCGCCGCACCTGGCGGTTACGCCCTTCACGAATCACCAGCTCCAGCCAATGGGTCGGCACGCTCTTGCGAAACCGCACCGGCGGGTTGCGTGGCCACAGTTGTGGCTCGTCCAGTTGCCGGGCTTCGGCGGGCAGGGTCATGCCGTCGTTGAGCTCCACACCGTCGCGCAGGCGTTGCAGCTGTTCCTCGGTCGGTTCGCCTTCCACCTGCACCCAATAGGTTTTCGCCAGCTTGTGCTTGGGGTCCGCGATACGCGCCTGCAATTGGCCGTCGTTGGTCAGCAGCAACAGGCCTTCACTGTCACGGTCCAGGCGCCCGGCCGGGTAAATGCCGGGGATGTCGATGAAATCCTTGAGGGTCGCCCGCCCGCCTTCATCGCTGAACTGGGTCAGCACATCGAAGGGCTTATTGAACAGGATCAACTTGGGCTCAGCCGGTGGCGCCTTGGCGACACGACGCGGGGCTGACGAGGTTTGCGGACTTTTCACACCGGGGCGGCGGGAAACAGGACGGGCAGGACGGGACATGGCAAAGGAACATCTAACGGTCAGGACCGACAATGCTAGTGGCCTGACCGTTAAATAACCATCCCAACCGTTTAGCGGAACGGCGGCTCGTCGAAGCTGCGCAGTTTGCGCGAGTGCAGCGAGTTGAGTTCGGTGCGCAACAGATCCACCGCCTCGATGCCGATCTTCAAGTGCTGGCTGACCGCACGCTCATAGAACGCGTTAGCCGATCCCGGCAGCTTGATCTCGCTGTGCAGCGGTTTATCCGACACACACAGCAACGTGCCGTACGGCACCCGCAGGCGGTAGCCCTGGGCGGCGATGGTGCCGCTTTCCATGTCCACGGCCACGGCGCGGGACAGGTTGATCAGCGGACGTTCCTGGGCCCAGCGCAGCTCCCAGTTGCGGTCGTCGTAGGTCAGCACGGTGCCGGTGCGCAGGCGTTTTTTCAGCTCCTCGCCCTTCTCGCCGGTGACGTTGGCCGCGGCTTGCTGCAAGGCCATCTGCACTTCGGCCAGGGCCGGGATCGGGATGTTCGGCGGCACTACCCGGTCGAGAATCCCGTCGCGACGCATGTAGGCGTGAGCCAGCACGTAGTCACCGATGGTCTGGGATTGGCGCAGCCCGCCGCAGTGACCAATCATCAGCCAGCAATGCGGACGCAATACGGCGAGGTGGTCGGTGATGTTCTTGGCATTGGACGGGCCGACGCCGATGTTCACCAGGGTCACACCATGGCCGTCGCTGGCCTGCAAGTGGTAGGCCGGCATCTGATAACGGTGCCAGACCACGCCGGCAGCAATGGCAGACGCTTCGCCGTGGTCCATGCTCTTGTCGATGATCACATTGCCCGGCAGCACCATGCGGATAAAGCGCGGGTCGCTGCGCAACTGTTCCAGGCCATGCACGATGAATTGGTCAACGTAGCGGTGGTAGTTGGTCAGCAAAATCCACGGCTGCACATGGCGCCAGTCGCTGCCGGTGTAGTGCACCAGGCGGCGCAGGGAGAAGTCGACGCGGGCGGCATCGAACAACGCCAATGGCAGCGGGTCGGTGTTTTCCCAGTCGTACAGCCCGTCGGCGATGCCATCGGTGGCGGCAGACAGGTCGGTACTCGGGAACACCCGCGCCAGCGTGGCGGCAGTTACACCTGAGCCGGCCAGTTCGTCACCCTGCTCCACCACGTACGGGTAGGGAATGTTCTGCTGGCTGACGCCCACTTCCACCGTCACGGTGAAGTCGTGCATCAACGGCACCAGTTGCTCCAGCAGGTATTTGCGGAAGGCCGACGGATGGGTGACGGTGACGCTGTAGGTCCCCGGCAACTGAACCTTGGCATACGCCCGGGTGGTCTGTGGGACTTCGCCCTGCACCAGGTAGGTCAGGCGAAGTTCCGGGTAGCGAAACATCGCACGTTGTTCGGCGTCGGGTTCGACGCGGTCTTTGAGGTAGCGCTTGAGGGCTTGATTGAGCGCGCCAGTGGCACGCTCATGGAGAGCCGCCAGCCGATCCACGGCTTCTTCGGCGGTTTGAACGACAACAAAAGCTTCGGTCACGGTAAGCATCCTGTGTTCTGACTTGCAGGCCTTCATCTTGCCTGTATCCCTGGCGCACTGGAACACCGGAATTGGAATGCGATCAATAATGTGGGAGCGGCGGTGCGACGATTCGACTTGCTCGCGAAAGCGCTAGGTCAGTCAGCACATGTATTGGCTGATCCACCGCCTTCGCGAGCAAGCCCGCTCCCACATTTTGACCGTGTTTGTTCAGGAGAAAGGAGGTGTCGAGCGCGCGACAATCGCTTCCACATTCACACCGCGCGGCAAGGTGCCATAGACCCGGCCCGACGACTCGCCCAGTCGGCTGGCGATAAAGCCATCACTCACACTGGCATTGCCCGCCTCCAGCAGCAGCTTGGCCTGCAACGCCACCGCAATGTCCTCGGTCAATTGCCGGGCACGGTATTGGATGTCCTGGGTGTCCATGAACGCCGACTTCAACTGCTCGATATGCCGCGCCAGGTGCTTGTGGCCATGACCATCCCCCAGCTCGACAAACAGCGCCTCCAATACGCCCGGTTCTTTGGACAGGGCCCGCAGCACATCCAGGCACTGCACATTGCCGGAACCTTCCCACGTCGAGTTGACCGGCGCCTCACGGTACAAGCGCGGCAGGATACTGTCCTCGACATACCCCGCACCGCCCATGCACTCGGCGGCTTCGTTGATCATCGCGGGCGCGCGCTTGCAGATCCAGTACTTGCCCACCGCCGTCACCAGCCGGGCGAATTTGGCTTCCTGTTCGTTATCCAGGTGGTCCAGCGCGCGCCCCATGCGCATGCTCAAGGCCAGGGACGCCTCGCTTTCCAGGGCCAGGTCGGCCAGTACGTTCTGCATCAACGGTTGCTCGCTGAGCACCCGGCCACCTACCAGGCGGTGAGCGCAATGATGGCTGGCCTGGGTCAGCGCCTGGCGCATCAGGGCGCTGGAGCCGACCATGCAATCGAAGCGGGTCATCGCCACCATCTCGATGATGGTCGGTACGCCGCGCCCTTCTTCACCGATCATCCAGGCCAGCGCGCCACGAAACTCCACTTCGCTGGAAGCGTTGGAGCAGTTGCCGAGCTTGTTTTTCAGGCGCTGGATGTAGAACTCGTTGCGGGTGTCATCCGGGCGGTGCCGGGGCAGCAGGAAACAGGTCAGGCCCTTGTCGGTCTGGGCCAGGGTGAGGAAGCCATCGCACATCGGCGCGGAGCAGAACCACTTGTGCCCCACCAGCTCATACGCCTGGCCCGGGCCGCCGGCGCCCACCGGGTAAGCGCGGGTGGTGTTGGCGCGCACGTCGGTGCCACCCTGTTTCTCGGTCATGGCCATGCCGATGGTGGCGCCGGCCTTGTGGGCGATGCCGACGTTGCGCGGGTCGTATTCGGTGGCGAGGATTTTCGGCAGCCAGGTTTCAGCCAGGTCTGGCTGCAGGCGCAGGGCCGGGACGCAGGCGAACGTCATGGTCAGCGGGCAGCCGGTACCGGCTTCGGCCTGGCTGTGCAGGTAGGTCATCGCCGCGCGGGCCACATGGGCGCCGGATTGCGGATGGGCCCACGGCAACGACGGCAGGCCGTGTTCGACGGCGGTGCGCATCAGTTCGTGGTAGGCCGGATGAAACTCCACCAGGTCGATGCGATGGCCAAACCGGTCATGGCTGTTGAACACCGGTTTGTTCTGGTTGGCCAGGAACCCGGCTTCCATCAGCGGCCCGCCCGCCAGCGCACCATAGGTGTCGATGCGCTGCTCGGCCCAGCCGGCGCCGAAGCGCCGCGACCAGTCTTGCAGCGGCAAGTCGATACGGTACAGGTTGGTGCCGTCCAGGGACGGTGGCTGGTTGGTGACGTCGTGGGTTTCGGCGAACTGGTGCAGGTGCATGACGGGCCTCCTGAAAAAAGGCCACGTTGATTGAGGCCTGAATTTCAGTTAAGCACCGTCACCCGGGTTAAAAAAGTGGCATAAACGCCTAATTGGCGGCGCTTTCACCCTCAACCATATGCAACAACCGCAGTTGCAGCACCTGTTGCAGGGCCTCGAAACGTACCGGCTTGGCCACTCGGTCGGTGATACCCACGCCGTGGCAGCGCTCGCGTTCCGGGGCTTGTAACGAGGTGCTCAAGGCGATCACCGGCAGCTCACCACAGCCGGGCAACGCACGGATCTGGCAGCACAGCGAAAAGCCGCCCTCCGGCACATCCAGCAACACTGCGTCGAAGGTATGACTCTGCAGCAACGCCAGGGCGGCCGGCCCATTGTCGACGGTTTTCACCCGATAACCGAGCTTGAGCAACATGCCGCGCACCACCAGTTGCGCCACGCTGTTGTCGTCCACCAGCAGCACCGTGCACTCCTGCGGCGTGCGTTGCGCTTGCGGTACTCGCCGCACGGCAGCGGGTTCGGGCTGGACGGGGCTGACCGCAAGCTCCAGCTGGAAGCGACTGCCGCGCCGCGGCTCGGAATTGTGGGTGAGGCGCCCACCGAGCAACTCGATCAATTGCCGGCAGATCGCCAGGCCGATGCCCATGCCGCCGTATTGGCGAGTGGTCGAGCCATCGAGCTGGAAGAAGCGCTGATACAGGGTCGCCTCATCGAGGTAGGCGAAGCCGATGCCGGTGTCAGTGACAATGAAGGTCAGGCGCAGCGTTCCGTCCGCCTGGGGCACACCGACCACCCGCACACGCACCGAGCCCTCGTGGGTGAACTTGAAGGCATTGTCCAACAGGCAATCCAGGCACTGCGCCAGCTTGCCGGGATCACCGTTGATGCGGTCCGGCAGGTCTTCTGCCAGATCAATGGAGAACGCCAACCCTTTGTTCTGGGCGCTGGCCGCGAACTGCTGGCGCAAGGTGTCGAGCAGCCCACGCAGGCTGAACACTTGGGGTTGCGGGCTGAGGCGCCCGGCCTGCAATTCGGTGAGGGTGAGGATGCCGTTGACCATGCGCATCATCTCGCGGGCCGCACCGGAGGCGGTTTGATGGTACTGCGCGAGGTCGCCTGGCAGCGGCTCGGTCTGCATCAATTCCAGGGAGCCGATCACACCGTTCATCGGCGTGCGCAGCTCGTGGGTCAAGGTGGCGAGGAATTCATCCTTGAGCTGGTTGCTGTGGGCCAGTTGCGTGTTGAGCACTTCGAGTTTCTGGCTGGCGTCGAACAGGATTTGCGCCTGTTGCTCGCGCATCGAATTGATCCGGTCGGCCAGCGCCAGGGACAGCAAGGCCACTTCCAGTGCCGAGCCGATCTGGCTGGCGTACATCGTGAGGAACACATTGGGCAGGTAGCCCAGCACCATCATCGTATTGACTACACCGCCCAGCAGGAACGCGGTCCAGGCGATGATGAAGTATCGCGCCATGCGCTGGCCGCAATACCAGGCCTTGATGGCCGCGACGAAGATGGTCACGGTAAAGACCAGCGCCAGGGCGGTGGCCAGGCGCAGCGCCAGCGCATAACTGGTGAACAGTGCCAGCACCATCACCACCCCGCCGCTGACCGCCAGGGCCAGCAACAGCCGGTTGATCCAGCGACTGTAAAGCGCGGTGTGCAGGAAACTGCGGGCAAAGAGGCTGCCGAACAGCGCCGCCGAACCGATCAGGAAGGGCACCGCCGCGTTCGCCCACCACGGGTTATTCGGCCAGAAATACTGCACGGCCACGCCGTTCACCGACAGCTGATACAGGCCGAACGAGGCGATATAGAGGATGTAATAGAGGTAGCTGGTGTCGCGCACGCTCAGGTAGATGAACAGGTTGTAGATCAGCATGCCGAGCAACACGCCGTAGATCACACCCAGCACGTACAGGCGCAATGGCTGTTCTTCGAGGTACGCGGTGGTGGACCAGAGGGTCAGCGGTGCCTGGATCGAGCCCTGGCTTTGCAGGCGCAGGTACAGGGTTTCCTGCTGGCCAGGGACGAAGTCGAGCTTGAACAGGTAGTTGCTCTGGCGGATTTCGCGGCTGGAAAACGGCAGGATGCTGCCGGTGCGCGACACCAGTCGATAGTTGCCGACACTGTCAGGCTCGTACAGCTCCAGTTGGTTCAGCGGCGGGTAAGCCAGTTCCAGCAGCCAGCGGCGCGGGGCATCCGGGCGCTGTGCGCGGTAATGCAAATCGACCTTGAGCCAGAACACCGAGCGCGAATAGCCGGCATTCAATGTGGCTTTGTCGTGGGTCTTGAAACGACTGGCGAGGACCGGCGAGCTGATATCGCCAATGGTCAGGGCGCCACTGGGGTCCTCAAGGACTTGCATCACTTGGCCCAGGGGCAACCGCGTGGTGGTCTCGTTGAACTCGACTGCGCCGGCCAGCATCGGCAGCCCGGTCAACAGTAACATCAGCAAATAGCGCATAGAGCCCCAGCGTGACCTGTCCGGTTATGTCAAAAGCCTCCATTCCTTTTGAGCAGACGTAAACCGGCGATACAGTTATTGGTTTGAATCCACTCTAGCATAGCCATTACAGGCCAAAAGACACCATTGAAATAATTTTTTGAAAGGCTCTAGAGCGGGCATTACAGGGCATTTGACCTGTATTTCAAGGTGATAGCAAACAGCCATTTCCACCTTCCCCTCCGCTAAAAATTCAACCATCGCCCGACAGCCACCCAAAAAGCGTTTGGTGGTAAGCTCGCGCACCATGAATATCTACAGCTCTCGCCCCGTTGTCCTCTGTCTCTCCGGCCATGATCCCAGTGGTGGCGCCGGCTTGCAGGCAGATATCGAAGCCCTGCTCGCCCAGGGCTGTCATGCGGCCCCGGCCGTCACCGCGCTGACTGTGCAGAACACCGTCAACGTCAGCGATTTCCGCGTGCTGGATCGCGAGTGGGTGCTGGCCCAGGCCAACGCCGTGCTCGGTGACTCCGAAGTGGCCGCGGTGAAACTGGGCATGCTCGGTTCCCTGGAGATGGTCGACACCGTGGTCGAACTGCTCAAGGCGCACCCGCATTTGCCGGTGGTCTGCGACCCGGTGCTGCGTGCCGGCGGCGGCGGCAGCCTGGGCAAGGACGAGGTCGGCTACGCCATGCGCGAGCGGCTGTTGCCGCTGTCGATGATCGCCACCCCCAACCTGCCTGAAGCACGCATCCTCGCCGAATTGCCCGAGGGCACGGCGGACGAATGCGCAGCGAAACTGCTGCCGTTCATCAAGCACCTGCTGATCACCGGCGGCCATGGCGACGAGCACGAAGTGCACAACCGCCTCTACAGCCGCGACGGCACGCACCAGACCTTTACCTGCCAGCGCCTGCCCGGCAGTTACCACGGTTCGGGCTGCACCCTGGCCAGCGCGCTGGCCGGTCGGTTGGCACAAGGCGAAGGGTTGGTCAGCGCGGTGCAATCGGCCCTCAACTACACTTGGCGCACCCTGCGTGACGCTGAACAACTCGGCCAGGGGCAATTCGTGCCTCGTCGTCTGCCGTTGGATTTCTGCTCGTAACACCAAGAGGCCTGCCCGATGAAACTACGTGGCCTTTATGCCATTACCGACAGCCAACTGTTGGCCGGCAAGTTCCTGGCCTACGTCGAAGCGGCGTTGGACGGTGGCGTGACCCTGCTGCAATACCGCGATAAAAGCAGCGACGAAGCGCGCCGCCTGCGGGAAGCCGAAAAACTGCGGGAGCTGTGCTCGCGCTACAAGACCCAACTGATCATCAACGATGACGCCGAACTGGCCGCACGCCTCGGCGTCGGCGTGCATCTGGGCCAGACCGACGGCCCGCTGACCCCGGCCCGTGCGCTGCTCGGATCCAAGGCGATCATCGGCTCCACCTGCCACAGCCAGATCGAACTGGCCGAGCAGGCTGCCCGCGAAGGTGCCAGTTATGTCGCCTTCGGCCGCTTCTTCAATTCCAACACCAAGCCCGGCGCGCCGGCAGCCACCG
The DNA here is from genome assembly GCF_013386315.1 of Pseudomonas sp. P7779. NCBI lineage: Bacteria > Pseudomonadati > Pseudomonadota > Gammaproteobacteria > Pseudomonadales > Pseudomonadaceae > Pseudomonas > Pseudomonas sp. P7779. The sequence continues at coordinate 54,798 of NZ_JACARZ010000072.1, forward strand.
TTGAACTGCTGGCCCAGGCCCGCGCGCGGTTGCACCTGCCGATCTGCGTGATCGGCGGCATCACCCTGGAAAACGCCGAGCCGCTGGTGGCCCACGGTGCCGACTTGCTGGCAGTGGTCCACGGCCTGTTTGGTGCCGACAGCACCCAGGAAGTCACGCGCCGCGCCCGCGCTTTCAACGATCTTCTAAAATCTTGAATTCAGAGAACACGATCATGTCCCGTTCCGAAACCCTGTTTGCCAATGCCCAGAAACACATCCCCGGCGGTGTGAACTCTCCCGTGCGAGCGTTCAAGAGCGTTGGCGGCACCCCACTGTTCTTCAAGCATGCCGAAGGCGCCTACGTCACCGACGAAGATGACAAGCGCTACGTCGACTACGTGGGTTCGTGGGGCCCGATGATCCTCGGCCACAGCCATCCGGAAGTACTGGACGCGGTGCGCCAGCAGCTGCAACACGGCCTTTCCTATGGCGCACCGACCGCCATGGAAACCGAGATGGCTGACCTGGTGTGCTCCATCGTGCCCTCCATGGAGATGGTGCGGATGGTCAGCTCCGGCACCGAAGCCACCATGAGCGCGATTCGCCTGGCCCGTGGGTTTACCGGCCGCGACAGCATCATCAAGTTCGAAGGCTGCTACCACGGCCACTCCGACAGCCTGCTGGTCAAGGCCGGTTCCGGTGCACTGACCCAGGGCGTACCGAGCTCCGCCGGGGTGCCGGCCGCGTTCGCCAAACACACCCTGACCCTGCCGTTCAACGACATCGCTGCCGTCGAGCAGATGCTCAGCGAAGTCGGCCAGGAAGTGGCGTGCATCATCGTCGAGCCGGTGGCCGGCAACATGAACTGCGTGCCGCCGGCGCCGGGCTTCCTGGAAGGCCTGCGGGAACAGTGCGACAAGCACGGCGTAGTGCTGATTTTTGATGAAGTGATGACCGGCTTCCGCGTTGCCCTCGGCGGCGCCCAGGCTTACTACGGCGTCACGCCGGACCTGAGCACCTTCGGCAAGATCATCGGCGGCGGCATGCCGGTGGGCTGCTTCGGCGGCAAGCGCGAAATCATGCAACACATCGCGCCGCTGGGCCCGGTGTACCAGGCAGGCACCCTGTCGGGTAACCCGCTGGCCATGGCCGCCGGCCTGACCACCCTGCGCCTGATCAGCCGCCCGGGCTTCCACGCCGAGCTGACCGACTACACCACGCGCCTGCTGGACGGCCTGCAACAGCGCGCCGATGCCGCCGGCATTCCGTTCGTGACCACCCAGGCGGGCGGCATGTTCGGCCTGTACTTCAGCGGCGCCGACGACATCGTCACCTTCGACGATGTGATGGGCAGCGATGCCGACCTGTTCAAGCGCTTCTTCCACCTGATGCTGGAAGGTGGCGTGTACCTCGCCCCGAGCGCTTTTGAAGCCGGCTTCACCTCGATCGCCCATGGTGATGCCGAGCTGAAACTGACCCTCGATGCCGCCGAGCGCGCCTTCGCCGCCTTGAAATAAGCGGATCAAAAATCAGGCGCCGCCCCTGGCGGCGTCAGATTTGCTACTTTGCTTACAGGCATTTCCGTCTTTTTTCGAGAATTCACCTGCAATCCGGCAGATAACTTGCCCACGCAGCAGAAAAACGAGTAAAGACTTTGTAAGCAGGTGCCTGCTTATTTCATAATGCGCGCTTATTGGATCCCCCCGTGGGTCCCGCGCCCCGTCAGAGGTAAGTCGATTCCCATGAAACGCACCGGCCGCACCCTGGTTCTGGGCTGCCTGTTGCTCCTTCAGCCGCTGCTGGCGTATGCCCAGGCAGGCGGCAACTCGTTGTTAATCCCAGCGATGGGTCGTTGCACCCTCAATACCCAGCCGGAAAGCCAGGCCGAAGCCCTGAGCGCGTGCCAGAAACAGGCCGATGGCGGGGATGCGCAGGCGCAATACGAGTTGGGCGAGTACTTCTACGACAGTAAAAACCCCGCACGCGACCTCAACAAAGCCTTGAGCTACTTCGAGAAAGCCTCGTTGCAGGGCCACGCGCAGGCGCAATTCCAGCTGGGCACCATGTTTTTCCACGGCGAAGGCGTACCGGCCAATAACGTCCAGGCGTACATCGTGCTGAAAATGGCGGCGGTGAACGGCGCCGAAGATGCACTGGACACGGCCGACGAAGTGGCCGAACACATGCAGCGCGACGAACTGGAAGTGGCTACCCAAGTGCTGGGACAGATTTTCCGCAACTACCTGCAGGAACTGCAGAGCGCAGATGGCAGCTCGCCGTTTTCGCCGCTGCCCTGAGTTTTGTAGCGCCTTTACTACCGCCTTCGCGAGCAAGCCCGCTCCCACATTCGACTGTATTCCAAAGGTGGAACTCGGTCGAATGTGAGAGCGGGCTTGCTCGCGAAGGGGTCGGCGCGGTGTTAAGCCTTACTTCTCAGGCATCGGCATCGGAAACGGCATGACATTGCTCATGCCCCGGGCCTCGCTGATTTTCGGCGTGCCCAGGCGCTCGACTTCGTCGATGCGCACGATCGAATGCATCGGCACAAAACTGCGCACCACGCCTTCGAACTGAGCCTTGAGTTTTTCCTCGCCCGGGTCGACGACCAGCTGCGTGCGCTCGCCAAAGACGAACTCTTCCACTTCCAGGAAGCCCCACAGATCACTTTGATAGATCTGCTTGGCGTACATTTCGAACACCTGGCCCTGGTTAAGGAAAATCACCTTGTAGATTGGAGCTTCACGTTTGGTCATGGTGGGCGGGTAACACATCGGGGGATTTAAAAGAGGGCGCGAACTATAGCATGGCGTCCGATGCACAGTGCTAGGAACCTATCGGCATGCCCCCTATAATGCGCGGTTCTTTACCACCAGTTGACGATCCCCATGGCCAAGAAGCTTTACATCGAAACCCACGGTTGCCAGATGAACGAGTACGACAGCTCGCGCATGGTCGATCTGCTGGGTGAACATCAGGCCCTGGAAGTCACCGCTCGCGCTGAAGACGCCGACGTGATCCTGCTCAATACCTGCTCGATCCGCGAGCGGGCCCAGGACCGGGTCTACTCGCAGCTGGGCCGCTGGCGTGAACTGAAACTGGCCAACCCGGACATGGTGATCGCCGTCGGCGGTTGCGTGGCCAGCCAGGAAGGCGCCGCCATTCGTGACCGCGCACCGTACGTCGACGTGGTCTTCGGCCCGCAGACCCTGCACCGCCTGCCGGAAATGATCGACGCCGCGCGCATCACCAAGCTGCCGCAAGTCGACGTCTCGTTCCCGGAAATCGAAAAATTCGACCATTTGCCCGAGCCGCGCATCGACGGCCCAAGCGCTTATGTGTCGGTAATGGAAGGCTGCAGCAAGTACTGCACCTTCTGCGTGGTGCCCTACACCCGCGGCGAAGAAGTCAGTCGCCCGTTCGACGACGTGCTGGCAGAGATCATTCACCTGGCCGAGAACGGCGTGCGTGAAGTGACCCTGCTGGGACAGAACGTCAACGGATACCGTGGCCAGACCCACGACGGGCGCCTGGCAGACCTCGCAGAATTGATCCGCGTAGTGGCTGCCGTCGACGGGATCGAGCGGATTCGCTACACCACCTCGCACCCGCTGGAGTTCTCCGACAGCCTGATCCAGGCCCACGCCGAAGTGCCGGAGCTGGTCAAGCACCTGCACTTGCCGGTGCAATCGGGCTCGGACCGCATTCTCTCGGCCATGAAGCGCAACCACACCGCCCTGGAATACAAATCCAAATTGCGCAAATTGCGTGCGGCGGTGCCGGGGATCTGCATCAGCTCGGACTTTATCGTCGGCTTCCCAGGGGAAACCGAGAAAGATTTCCAGCAGACCATGAAGTTGATCGAAGACGTCGGCTTCGACTTCTCCTACTCCTTCATCTACAGCCAGCGCCCGGGCACTCCGGCGGCTGACCTGCTCGACGAAACCCCGGAAGCGTTGAAGAAGGAGCGTTTGAACGCCCTGCAACATCGCCTCAACCAGCAGGGTTTCGAGATCAGCCGACAGATGGTGGGCTCGACCCAGCGCATCCTGGTGACCGACTACTCGAAAAAAGACCCTGGCGAATTGCAGGGCCGGACCGAGAACAACCGGATCGTCAACTTCCGCTGTGATAATCCGACGCTGATCGGGCAGTTCGCCGACGTGCACATCGACGCGGCACAACCGCACTCGCTGCGCGGTTCGCTGGTGTAACAATAATTCGGCCACCGGGAACCAATGTGGGAGCGGGCTTGCTCGCGAAGGCGGTGTATCAGGCAACGAACAGGCTGACTGCCCCATCGCATTCGCGAGCAAGCCCGCTCCCACATTAGAACGGTGCCAGCTTCGGGATATATAAGTGCTTTCGCACGCAGCCTGCTGGCGTTATCCTTGATTTCATCTTAATTGCCCCAGGGCGGCTAAAAACGACCTTGAACGCACCCATAGAACCACATCGTTTTCTCCTCGAGCCCTTTGAGGCTCGCCGTTTCGCCAATCTGTGCGGACAGTTCGACGAGCACCTGCGCCTGATCGAACAACGCCTGAGCATCGAGATCCGCAACCGCGGCAATCAATTCGAGCTGATTGGTGAACCCCAGCACACCACCTCGGCAGAAAACCTTCTGCGCCGCCTCTACCGGGAAACCAAAGGTAGCGAGCTGTCGCCGGAAACGGTGCACCTGTACCTGCAGGAATCCGCCGTGGAGGACCTGGCCAACAACCCGGTAGCCGAAGCCAGCGTCGCGTTGCGCACCAAGAAAGGCATGATTCGCCCTCGCGGCTTGAACCAGCAGCGCTACGTCAAAGAGATCCTGGGCAACGACATCAACTTCGGCATCGGCCCTGCCGGTACCGGCAAGACCTACCTGGCCGTGGCCTGCGCGGTCGACGCCCTGGAGCGCGAGCAGGTGCGACGCATCCTGCTGGTGCGTCCGGCGGTGGAAGCCGGCGAGAAGCTGGGCTTTTTGCCCGGCGACCTGGCCCAGAAGATCGACCCGTACCTGCGCCCGCTCTACGACGCGCTCTACGAGATGCTCGGCTTCGAATACGTGGCCAAGCTGATCGAGCGCCAGGTGATCGAGATCGCCCCGCTGGCCTACATGCGTGGCCGTACGCTGAACAACAGCTTCATCATTCTCGACGAAAGCCAGAACACCACCGTTGAACAGATGAAGATGTTCCTGACCCGGATCGGTTTCGGCTCCACCGCCGTGATCACCGGCGACGTCACCCAGGTCGACCTGCCCAAAGGCACCAAGTCGGGCCTGGCCCAGGTGATCGACGTACTCAAGGACGTGCCGGGGATCAGCTTCACGCACTTCATGCCCAAAGACGTGGTACGTCACCCGTTGGTGCAGCGCATTGTCGAAGCCTACGAGCGCTTCGAACACCGCGACGACCAACCGGCCAAGGACACTCGCCGCGATGCTTGAGCTTGACCTGCAGCTGGCCACCGAAGCGCCCGCCCCCAGCGAAGAACAGTTCCGCCAGTGGTGCACCCTGGCCCTGCGCCAGCGCACCGCCGACTCGGAGCTGACCATTCGCCTGGTGGACGAGCCCGAAGGCCGTGAACTGAATCACACCTGGCGACAAAAAGACTACGCGACCAACGTGCTGTCGTTTCCCGCCGACGTACCCGATGAGCTGCTAGATATCCCGTTGCTGGGCGACCTGGTGATCTGCGTCGAAGTGGTCGAGCGTGAAGCAAAGGAACAGGGCAAGGAACTTGAGGCCCATTGGGCCCATCTAGTCATCCACGGCTGCTTGCATCTCTTGGGTTACGACCATATAGACGATGACGAAGCCGAAGAAATGGAAGCACTGGAACGAACGTTGCTTGCAGAACTGGGTCATCGTGACCCGTATGCAGACGACGAAATTGCAACTACACCTAACTGAAACAATAAAGGATTTAGAGTAATCGCTATGAGCGAAGACCGATCGAGCAACGGGCAAAAGTCATGGCTGGGGAAACTCACCCAGGCCTTTGCCCACGAGCCGAAAAACCGCCAGGAGCTGCTGGAGCTGCTGCGCGAGGCGCATCAGAACAAGTTGCTGGACAGTGAAGCGCTGGCCATCGTCGAAGGCGCCATCCAGGTAGCTGACCTGCAAGTACGGGACATCATGGTTCCGCGCTCGCAGATGGTCAGCATCAAGGCTACCCAGACCCCTCGGGAATTCCTCCCGGCCGTGATCGACTCGGCGCACTCGCGCTACCCGGTGATCGGCGAAAGCCATGACGACGTCATGGGCGTCCTGCTGGCCAAGGACCTGCTGCCGCTGATCCTCAAGGAGAACGGCGACAGCTTCAACATCAAGGACCTGCTGCGTCCTGCCACCTTCGTCCCTGAATCCAAGCGCCTGAATGTGCTGTTGCGCGAATTTCGTGCGAACCACAATCACATGGCCATCGTGATTGACGAATACGGCGGTGTGGCCGGCCTCGTGACCATCGAAGACGTGCTGGAACAGATCGTCGGTGACATCGAAGACGAACACGATGTGGAAGAAGACAGCTACATCAAGCCGCTGCCCAGCGGTGACTTCCTGGTCAAGGCCCTGACGCCGATCGAGAACTTCAACGAGTTCTTCGACAGCGAATTCTCCGACGATGAATTCGACACGGTTGGCGGCCTGGTGATGAGTGCGTTCGGGCATCTGCCCAAGCGTAACGAGACCACCGAGATCGGTGCCTATCGCTTCCGCATCCTGAATGCCGACAGCCGCCGTATTCACTTGATCCGTTTGACACCTATTGCCCGCTAAGGACTGACATGCGCCGTATGATTGCACCCGGCTGGCCCGGTAACTTGCTGGCCGTGGTGGCCGGCGCCATCACCACCCTGGCGCTGGCGCCGTTCGACCTCTGGCCGTTTGCGCTGGTGGCGGCCGGGTTCTTTTATGCGGGATTGCGTGAACTGACACCGCGCCAGGCCTTGTGGCGCGGCTGGTGTTTCGGTTTCGGCCTGTTTGGCGCCGGTACCAGCTGGATCTACTACAGCATTCACCACTTCGGCGGCGCTTCGGTGTTGCTGGCGGGCATGCTGATGCTGGCGTTTACGGCGGCCATTGCCTGGTTCTTTGCCCTGCCCGCCTGGCTGTGGGCGCGCTGGCTGCGCCGCAACGAAGCGCCACTGGCCGATGCCCTGGCCTTCGCGGCCTTGTGGGTTGGCCAGGAAGCGTTTCGCGGCTGGTTCCTCACCGGTTTTCCCTGGCTCTATTCCGGTTACAGCCAGCTCGACGGTCCTCTCACCGGCCTCGCGCCGCTGGGCGGGATGTGGCTGATATCCTTTGCCCTGGCGCTGACCGCCGCACTGATCTGCAACCTGCCGCGTCTGCTGGCGGCTAAGCGCAACCTGTTCATCGGTGCCGGCTTGCTGTTGTTGGTGGCGCCATGGGCCATCGGCCTGGCACTCAAGCATCATGCATGGACCACCCCCGCCGGCGCGCCGCTGACCGTGGCAGCCGTCCAGGGCAACGTCGAACAAAGCATGAAGTGGGACCCGGAGCAGCTCAATGCGCAGCTCGCGCTGTACCGCGACATGAGCTTCAGCTCCAAGCCTGTCGACCTGCTGGTATGGCCGGAAACCGCCGTGCCGGTGCTCAAGGAATCCGTGGAGGGTTACCTGGGCATGATGGGCAAGTTCGCCGCTGACCGGCACACTGCGCTGATCACCGGTGTACCGATCCGCCAGGAAGTGCATCACCACAAGCGCTTCTTCAACGGCATCACGGTGGTGGGCGAAGGCGACGGCACCTACCTGAAGCAGAAGCTGGTGCCGTTTGGCGAGTACGTGCCGCTGCAGGACATGTTGCGCGGCTTGATCGCGTTCTTTGACCTGCCGATGTCGGACTTCGCCCGCGGGCCGTCCGACCAGGCTTTGCTGCAAGCCAAGGGCTATCAGATTGCGCCGTTCATTTGCTATGAAGTGGTGTACCCGGAGTTCGCCGCCGGCCTGTCGGCCCGCAGCGATTTGTTGCTGACCATCAGCAACGACACCTGGTTCGGCCGCTCCATCGGCCCGCTGCAACATTTGCAGATGGCCCAGATGCGCGCCCTGGAAGCCGGGCGCTGGATGATTCGCGCCACCAACAACGGCGTCACCGGGCTGATCAACCCGTACGGGCAGATCACCGTGCAGATCCCGCAGTTTGAACGCGGGATTCTCTACGGCGAGGTCGTGCCGATGCACAACCTCACGCCTTACCTGGAATGGCGTTCCTGGCCGTTGATCATCCTGTGCCTTGGCCTGTTTGGCTGGGCGCTGTTGGCGGGCCGGATGTCCAAAACGGTTTAACAGAAATACTCGGACAACAATGTGGGAGCGGGCTTGCTCGCGAATGCGGTCTGTCAGTTAAAGCACCAGTGACTGACACACTGCATTCGCGAGCAAGCCCGCTCCCACATTTGACCTGCGGTATTACCTGTAAAACATCCGGTAGCCCACCTGCCCCACCGCTTCATTCAGCAACTGCCCGCTCTGCCATACCGACTTGAACTCCGGCATCCAGCCCCCCAATGGCCGGGCATTGTCCAAACCAAGAAACCCCACTGGCGCCGGAACAACCGTGAACCCGGCCTTTTCGAAGCTCCAGCGCGAGCGCGGCATATGCCAGGCCTGAGTCACGACCACCACACGCTTGATCCCCTGCGGCAGCAGAATCTCGGCACTCATCTGCGCGTTTTCCCACGTGGTACGGCTGCGCTCTTCCTTCCAGCGCACGCTCACGCCAAAGTCATCCTGCATCGATACCGCCATCAACTCCGCCTCGCTGGGCGGTGTGCCGTAGTGCAAGCCGCCGGTGGTCAGCACCGGCAAGCCCGAAGCCTTGGCCAGGCGGGCTGCATAGCGCTGGCGCTCAAGGCCGATACCCGTCGGCTGATCGGAGCCCCACGCCGGATCCCCGCGCTCACGCCCCGAGCCCAACACCACGATGGCATCAGCCCGCTGCGCCAGGGTCGCCCATTCATCACGGGCCAGAGGCGGCTCGGTCTCCAGGGCCTTTGCGCCCCATTGAACCGCCACCGGCAGGCTCATCAGCCACATCCCGCCAAACCCCAGGGCAAAGCACACGGCCGCCAGCCGCGGTCGGCTGCGACGAAACCACCAGGCAAGGGCCAGCAACAGCAACAGGATGCCGGGCGGCAACAACAATTGTTTAATGAAATAGCGAATAGGCATCGGGCATCTCCAAAGATGCCCGAAGCCTAAGGTGTAACGGGGTTAAGCGACAATCTTTACAGGAACAGACGCTGAGAAGGCTACAGATCACTAACGCGGTACTTCACTTGAAACGCACGGACCGGAGTTTTTCCGGGCTGCGACCGGCCGAAAAATCCTTGAGCCATACCACCTTGGCCGATCGCGAAAACTCCTGGGCTGGCGGGGAGGCCATGCCATGGGACGCGCGATGCTCATTCAATTCCAGATACACCCTGATCACGTCCAGCTCTGCCTGGCTCAAGCCACGCAGTTCCAACTCCAGAGGCCGTTCATCACACAATCGGCCTGCGGTTTTTGCTGCATCCAGTGCTCGACCCAAACGGTCGATCAGTCCTTCGTACACCTGCGGTTTCGTTAAAGTTCGCTGCGAATCAACCATCCCTCACCTCATTGAAGATAAGACTCACTCCCCACTAAACAGCGTAGTCCTGCTTGCCCTGCCTGCCTGGCGCCGCGACCAACGGCCTCGGCGGCGCAATCAGGGTTTCCCTCGATAGAGTGGGGTCATGTATGCTACGGCGCTTCCTGTAACTCCACTTCCCGCAGGGTTTGGGCACGGACGCGCCGCTTTTTGGTGTCGATCAACCTGAACGTTGCACCGAAGAGGATTAGGCCACCCCTATTCAGTTCAAAAGTAGCCATGCACGAACAATATCAGCCCCGTGAAATAGAAAATGCCGCCCAGTCGTTCTGGGATGAGCAAAAGTCCTTTGAAGTCAGTGAACAGCCAGGCAAGGAGACTTTCTATTGCCTATCGATGTTCCCTTACCCCAGCGGCAAGCTACACATGGGGCATGTGCGCAACTACACCATCGGCGACGTCATCTCCCGCTACCAGCGCATGCTGGGCAAAAACGTCCTGCAACCCATGGGTTGGGACGCCTTCGGCATGCCGGCGGAAAACGCCGCGATGAAGAACAACGTAGCGCCCGCCAAGTGGACCTACGAAAACATCGCCTACATGAAGACCCAGCTGCGCAGCCTGGGCCTGGCGGTGGACTGGTCCCGCGAGGTGACCACCTGCAAGCCTGATTACTACCGCTGGGAACAATGGCTGTTCACTCGCCTGTTCGAAAAAGGCGTGATCTACAAGAAGAGCGGCACCGTGAACTGGGACCCGGTGGACCAGACCGTGCTGGCCAACGAACAAGTGATTGACGGCCGCGGCTGGCGTTCCGGCGCGCTGATCGAAAAGCGCGAAATCCCGATGTACTACTTCAAGATCACCGCCTACGCGGATGAACTCCTGTCGAGCCTCGACGATTTGCCGGGCTGGCCCGAGCAGGTCAAGACCATGCAACGCAACTGGATCGGCAAGTCCCGTGGCATGGAAGTGCAGTTCCCCTACAACGTCGACTCCATCGGCGCAGAAGGTGTACTGAAAGTCTTCACCACCCGTCCGGACACCCTGATGGGCGCGACCTACGTCGCCGTGGCCGCCGAACACCCGCTGGCCACCCAGGCCGCACAGAACAACCCTGAGCTGCAGGCGTTCATCGCCGAATGCAAGGGCGGCAGCGTCGCCGAAGCCGACGTCGCCACCCAGGAGAAAAAGGGCCTGCCGACCTCGTTGTTCGTCGAGCACCCATTGACCGGCGAGAAGCTGCCGGTGTGGGTCGCCAACTACGTGCTGATGCACTACGGTGATGGCGCAGTAATGGCTGTGCCGGCCCACGACGAGCGCGATTTCGAATTCGCCGTCAAATACAACCTGCCGATCAAGTCCGTGGTGCGCACCAGTTCGGGCGACACCAACCCGGCTCCGTGGCAGGACGCGTACAACGAACACGGCACACTGATCAATTCCGGCGAGTTCGACGGCCTGGATTTCGAAGGCGCCTTCGACGCCATCGAAGTCGCGCTGATCAAGAAAAACCTCGGTGCCTCGCGCACCCAGTTCCGCCTGCGTGACTGGGGCATCAGCCGCCAGCGCTACTGGGGCTGCCCGATCCCGATCATCCACTGCGAAACCTGCGGTGACGTGCCGGTACCGGAAGACCAACTGCCGGTCGTATTGCCCGAAGACGTGGTGCCGGACGGTGCTGGCTCGCCATTGGCGCGCATGCCCGAATTCTACGAGTGCACCTGCCCGAACTGCGGTGCCCCGGCCAAACGCGAAACCGACACCATGGACACCTTCGTGGAGTCTTCGTGGTACTACGCCCGCTACGCCTCGCCGCACTATGAAGGCGGCCTGGTGGAAAAATCCGCGGCCGACCACTGGCTGCCGGTAGACCAGTACATCGGCGGTATCGAACACGCCATCCTTCACCTGCTGTACGCGCGCTTCTTCCACAAGCTGATGCGTGATGAAGGCCTGGTGAGTTCCGACGAGCCGTTCAAGAACCTGCTGACCCAGGGCATGGTGATTGCCGAGACTTATTACCGCCGCGAAGCCAATGGCGCCTACACCTGGTTCAACCCGGCAGATGTCGAGCTGGAGCGTGACAGCAAGGCCAAGGTGATCAGCGCCAAGCTGAAATCCGACGGCCTGCCGGTGGAAATCGGCGGCACCGAGAAGATGGCCAAGTCGAAGAACAACGGCGTCGACCCACAGTCGATGATCGACCAGTTCGGCGCGGACACCTGCCGCCTGTTCATGATGTTCGCCTCGCCGCCTGACATGAGCGCGGAATGGTCGGACTCCGGCGTCGAAGGTTCGCATCGCTTCCTCAAGCGCGTCTGGCGCCTGGCGCACGCCCATGTCAGCCAAGGCTTGCCGGGCAAGCTGGACGTGGCGACCCTGAGCGATGAGCAAAAAGTCATTCGCCGCAGCACCCACCTGGCCATCAAGCACGCCAGCCAGGACGTGGGCCAGCACCACAAATTCAACACCGCCATCGCCCAGGTGATGACGCTGATGAACGTGCTGGAGAAAGCGCCGCAGGCTACCGAACAGGACCGCGCACTGGTACAGGAAGGCCTGGAAACGGTCACCCTGCTGCTGGCGCCGATCACGCCACACATCAGCCACGAACTGTGGAACCAGTTGGGCCACAGCGGTGCCGTCATCGATGCCGGCTGGCCGGTACAGGATGACAGCGCCCTGGTACAGGACACGCTGCAACTGGTGATTCAGGTCAACGGCAAGCTGCGTGGCCAGATCGACATGCCGGCCAGCGCCAGCCGTGAAGACGTCGAAGCCGCCGCCCGTATCAATGAGAACGTGCTGCGCTTCACCGAAGGCCTGACGATCCGCAAAGTGATCGTGGTGCCCGGCAAACTGGTCAATATCGTCGCTAGCTAATCGGATCGGGCGCCGAGGGAATAACCCTGGCGCCGAACAAAACCTCCAGGGCCTCGATAAGGCCCACATGGTTTCAAGGGGAGCATCAAAATGATCAAACGCAATCTGCTGGTTATGGGCCTTGCCGTGCTGCTGAGCGCTTGCGGCTTCCAGCTGCGCGGCACCGGCACCACCGAACTGGCGATCAAGGAACTGGACGTCACCGCCCGCAACTCCTACGGCGAGACCGTGCAACAGCTGCGCCAGGTCCTGGAAAACAGTGGCGTCAAAGTCTATTCAGGCGCGGCTTACAAACTGAACCTGGTGGATGAAAAAGAAGAGCAGCGCAGCCTCAGCTACGCCAGCGCCGGGCGTGCTTCGGACATTGAGCTGAGCACCACGCTCTTCTTCGAAATCCAGGGCCATGACCACCTGCCGCTGATGGGCGACAAGATCCAGATACAGAAAGTCGTGAGCCACGACGGCAACAACCTGGTGGGTTCGGACTCCGAAACCATCCAGGTGCGCAAGGAAATGCGTCGCGAACTGGTGCAGCGCATGGTCCTGCGCCTGCAACTGATCACGCCGGAGCAACTGGATAAGCTGCAGCAAACCGCGGATGCCAAGGCCAAGGCAGATGCCGATGCGCTGAAAGCTGCGCAAGAGTATGAAGACAGCCAACCTAAACAGTCGCCTGTCGAAGTTCCTGTCGAGTAAGCCAGACGGGGCGCCCCAGGCGCCCCGTTCGCACTGCCTATGAAACTCGCCCCCGCCCAACTCGCCAAGCACCTGCAAGGCAGCCTTGCGCCCGTCTACATCGTCAGCGGTGATGACCCGCTGCTGTGCCAGGAGGCTGCGGACGCAATTCGCACCGCCGCCCGCCAACAGGGCTTCGATGAACGCCAGGTATTCAGCGCCGACGCCAGTTTCGACTGGGGTACGCTGCTGCAAGCCGGGGCGAGCATGTCGCTGTTCGCCGAAAAACGCCTGCTGGAACTGCGCCTGCCTTCGGGCAAGCCCGGCGACAAAGGCGCGGCGGCTTTGATGGAATACTGCGCACGCCCTGCCGAAGACACGCTGCTGCTGATCAGCCTGCCCAAGCTTGATGGCAGTGCGCAGAAAACCAAGTGGGGCAAGGCGCTGGTGGAAGGTGGCCAGACTCAGTTCATACAGATCTGGCCGGTGGACAGCAGCCAACTGCCGCAGTGGATTCGTCAGCGCCTGTCGCAATCAGGGCTGAGTGCCAGCCAGGATGCGGTGGAGCTGATCGCGGCGCGGGTGGAAGGCAACCTGTTGGCCGCCGCCCAGGAAATCGAAAAGCTCAAGCTGATGGCCGAGGGTGGACAGATCACCGTCGAAACCGTACAAGGTGCCGTGGCGGACAGCGCGCGCTTTGACGTATTTGGCCTGGTGGATGCGATCCTCAACGGCGAACCCGCCCACGCCCTGCGCATGCTTGAAGGGCTGCGCGGCGAAGGCGTCGAGCCGCCGGTGATTCTCTGGGCCCTGGCGCGAGAATTACGGCTGCTGGCCAATATTGCCCTGCAGTACAGCCAGGGCATCCCACTGGACAAGGCCTTCAGCCAGGCGCGGCCACCGGTATGGGACAAGCGCAAACCACTGATCAGCAAAGCCCTGCAACGGCACTCGGCGCAACGCTGGGCGCAACTGCTGCTGGAGGCCCAGCGCATTGACGCGCAGATCAAGGGCCAGGCGGCTGGATCGCCGTGGATGAGCCTGAGTCGTTTGTCACTTTTGATGTCAGGACAGCGCTTGGCGTTGCCTGCTGAATAGTCCTACGTATCGCTGGGCTGGACAGAATCCAAACTTCGGCAGATGATTCGCACCGCATCATCAACCCGCCAGAGAGTACCCATCATGAGCAAAAAGCCATCAAAGCATGGCCCCAACAAGGCCAAATCCATCATCGCCCAGCCGTTGTTCCGCAGTCGCCAGGAACGAGCCGGCAAAGGCAAAGGCAGCTACCGCCGCGAAGCCTTCCAGTCTAATAGCTGGGAGGCTTCTTACTTTCTGGCTGCCTGAAGGCAAGCGCCCCTCCGGCATGATAAGGTCTGTACCTGATTCGTATTCCCTGGACCTGTGCATGCCCTCTAGTCTTTCCCGTCGTTGGCACCTTCGCCAACTGATCGCTGCCTCCAGCCTCATTCTGTTAGTCGCCTGCGCGGAAAAACCCACCGCTGCCGATGCCCAACCCCTGCCCCCGCTCCAGACTGCACCGGTAGCTGCGCCTGCCGTCGTTGCGCCACTGGTGGCAGACAATCTTGATATCCAGCCGACCCAGACCTTTGCCGAATGGCAGGCGGGGTTTCGCGTGGAAGCCTTGAAGGCCGGTATCACGCCACAGGTTTTCGATACGGCCTTTGCCAATGTCGTACCCGACATGGCGGTGATCCGCGCCGACCGCAGCCAGCCGGAGTTCTCCCGGCCGGTATGGGAATACCTCGATGGCGCGCTGTCGCCGCTGCGGGTGCGCAATGGCCAGTCGCTGCTGGTGAAGTACGCCGACATTCTGCAACGCATTGAGGACCGTTACGGCGTCGACCGCCAGGCGCTGGTCTCGGTGTGGGGCATGGAGAGTAACTTCGGCCAGTTCCAGGGCAACAACTCGGTGATCCGCTCACTGGCGACCCTGGCCTATGAAGGCCGTCGCCCGGCCTTCGCCCAGGCGCAGCTGCTGGCGGCGCTGCAAATCATCCAGCATGGCGATATCGCCGCCGACCAAATGAAAGGCTCCTGGGCCGGGGCCATGGGCCAGACCCAGTTCATCCCGACCACCTATAACACCCACGCCGTAGACTTCGACGGTGACGGCCGCCGCGA
Source organism: Pseudomonas sp. P7779 (assembly GCF_013386315.1). Classification (NCBI taxonomy): domain Bacteria; kingdom Pseudomonadati; phylum Pseudomonadota; class Gammaproteobacteria; order Pseudomonadales; family Pseudomonadaceae; genus Pseudomonas; species Pseudomonas sp. P7779. Next base: position 70,069 of record NZ_JACARZ010000072.1, read on the forward strand.
TATCTGGAACAGCCCGGCCGACGCCCTCGCCTCCACCGCGCACTACCTGCAAAGCTCCGGCTGGCAGAAAGGCCAGCCCTGGGGCTTCGAGGTGCAGCAACTGCCGTTGAATTTTGATTACGCCCTGGCCGATGGCAGCGTACGCAAGACCGTTGGCGAGTGGCTGAAACTGGGAATCCAGGTGCCGCAGGGCGCCAGTGTCCCGGCCAACGTCGACCAGCTTTCCGCCGCCCTGTTGCTGCCGGCCGGCTATCGTGGCCCGGCGTTCCTGGTGCTGGATAACTTCCGCGCGATCCTCAAGTACAACAACTCGTCGTCCTACGCGTTGGCAGTTGGCTTGTTGTCGGAACGCTTCGGGGGCGGTGGCTTGATTCGTGGGAGCTGGCCGAAAGATGAACTGCCGTTGACTCGCTCGCAGCGAATTGACTTGCAGACGGTACTCAGTGCCAATGGTTACGACGCAGGCAACCCGGACGGGATCATCGGTGCGAATACCCGCAAGGCGATTCGTGCCGCGCAGCAGTCCCTGGGCTGGCCGGCGGATGGGTATCCGACGGTGAAGTTGCTGGAGTCGCTGCAAAGCCGATAGATCGGCGTATGGCTGCTACCGCATTCGCGAGCAAGCCCGCTCCCACATTTTGACCGTGCACTTCCTGAAGGAACGCGATCGAAATGTGGGAGCGGGATTGCTCGCGAAGAGGCCTTTATCGGCGCTACAAAGTTCAGGCCTTAAACACCACATCCTGTTCCAACACCAACCGCTTCTCCCCCGCATCCAGCCGCACCCTGGCGCCCAACGGCAAGGTCAGGTTCGGGTTGCAGTGCCCGCTGCGCCAGCCGGACAGCACAGGAATGCACAACGGCTCGAAGGTCTGCTTCAGCAAGCGCTCAAGCGCAAGGCTATCAACCCCAGCCACATCCCCCACCACCACGCCCGCCACCTGGGCCAGCTTGCCCGCCAGGCGTAAATGGGTGAGCAACCGGTCAATGCGGTACAACGGCTCGTTCACATCTTCGATAAACAGAATGATGCCCTCGGCATCAATCTCGTAAGCCGTGCCCATCACTGCTGCGATCATCGATAGATTGCCGCCCAGCAGCCGCCCACAGGCGATGCCTGGCTCGACGGTGGTCAGCGGGTAGGCCACAGGGTGAGCCAGCTGGCTACCGGCTTTCACTTGCCCACGCAGCATGCTGAACAGCGACGACTCGGTAGGCTGTTGCTTTTCACCTAACAGGTCAGCGTTGAACATCGGCCCATGGAAGGTGACGAAACCGGCATACCGGTTGATCGCCAGGTGCAGGGCGGTGATATCGCTGTAGCCTACGAATGGCTTGGGGTTGGCCCGGAGCAGGTCAAAGTCCAGGCGGTCCAGCAGGCGTGGCGTGCCATAGCCGCCGCGCAGGCAGAAAATCGCGTCGATGGTCGAATCGGCGAACGCCGCGTGCAGGTCATCAAGGCGTACCTCATCACTGCCGGCCAGATAGCCATCACGCTGGCTCACGCCCGGAAAGATCCGCAGTGTGTAGCCCCGGGCGCGCATCCATTGCGTGGCCGTGTCGATATCCAGCTCGGCCGGCCCGGCAGGGGCAATCAGCCCGATCACGCCTTCGGCGCGCAGCGCAGGTACCGCACAAGTGGTCAATTGAGTCGTCATCCATGGTTCTCCTCGTGTGGATTGCCCAAGGCACTCTAAACAGCAATGGTTGCAAACAGAAGAGGAAGAGTCAGTAGCAAATGTGGGAGCGGGCCTGGGTGGGAGCGGGCTTGCTCGCGAAGACGGTCAGTCAGTCACCGGACAGGTCAACTGATCCAACGCATTCGCGAACAAGCCCGCTCCCACTCAAGCCGGCTCCCACATGGGTCCTGCAGTGTCCGGCGTTCCGCGTATCAGGACACCAGGCTGGCCTTGACCAGTTTCGCCTGCTCGTCGGCGTGGTACGAGGAACGTACCAGCGGGCCGGAAGCGACGTTCTTGAAGCCCATCTTGTAGCCTTCTTCGGCAAACCAGGCGAACACATCCGGGTGCACGAAACGCTGCACCGGCAAGTGGCTGCGGGACGGCTGCAGGTACTGGCCGAGGGTCAGCATGTCGATGTCGTGTTCGCGCATGCGCTTCATGACTTCGATGACTTCTTCGTCGGTTTCGCCCAGGCCCAGCATCAGGCCGGATTTGGTCGGAATGTGCGGCATCATCTGCTTGAACTTCTGCAGCAGGGTCAGCGACCACTGGTAGTCCGAACCCGGACGCGCAGCCTTGTACAGGCGCGGTACGGTTTCCAAGTTGTGGTTGAACACATCCGGCGGCTCGGCGGCAGTGATTTCCAGCGCCACGTCCATACGGCCACGGTAGTCCGGCACCAGGGTCTCGAGCATCACGTTCGGCGACAGCTTGCGGATCTCGCGGATGCAGTCGGCAAAGTGCTGGGCACCGCCGTCACGCAGGTCGTCGCGGTCTACCGAAGTAATCACGACATACTTGAGTTTCAGGTCGGCGATGGCGATGGCCAGGCTTTCCGGCTCGTTGACGTCCAGTGGCTTCGGCCGGCCGTGGCCAACGTCGCAGAACGGGCAACGACGGGTGCAGATGTCACCCATGATCATGAAGGTCGCGGTGCCACCGGAGAAGCACTCGCCCAGGTTCGGGCAGGACGCCTCTTCGCACACGCTGTGCAGCTTGTGTTTGCGCAGCAGGGCCTTGATGCGGTCGACTTCCGGCGAAACCGGGATACGCACGCGAATCCAGTCAGGCTTTTTCGGCAGTTCGGTGGTCGGAATGATCTTCACCGGGATGCGTGCAACCTTCTCGGCGCCGCGCAGCTTGACGCCGGCTTCTACCTTGGCACGCGGGGCCGGACGCTCGGTAACATCCAGCGTCGGGATCATGGTTTGCACTGCATCAGTAGTCATAATCAGTCGATTCCGCCCGTTAGGGTCGTCTGCTCAGCATAGTCGAGGTGTTTGACGAGCTGCGCGCGCAGCCGGGCACTTACCTCGGCAAATTCTAGTGGTGTTGCGTGATCGCTCAACTGGGTCATCGCCAAACCGGCGTAGCCGCAGGGATTGATCCGTCGAAACGGCGCCAGGTCCATGTCCACATTCAAGGCCAGGCCATGAAAGGAACAACCGTGGCGAATCCGCAAGCCCAGGGAGGCGATTTTCGCGCCATCAACATAAACCCCCGGTGCATCCGGCTTGGCCGCGGCGGTCACACCGTAGCTGGCCAGCAGCTCGATCAGGCATGACTCCATGCGACTGACCAGCTCACGTACGCCAAAACCCAGCCTGCGCACGTCCAGCAACAGATAAGCCACCAATTGACCTGGGCCATGGTAAGTCACCTGCCCGCCGCGGTCGACCTGCACCACCGGGATTTCTCCCGGCAGCAGCAAATGCTCGGCCTTGCCGGCCTGGCCCTGGGTGAAAACCGGCGGGTGCTCCACCAGCCAGATTTCATCCGGGGCTTCAGTGCCGCGCTCGTTGGTGAACCGCTGCATGGCGTGCCACACCGGTTCGTAAGCCATTTGGCCGAGCTCGCGAAAGCCCAGGGTCTGTGACATCACAACACCATGTGCACGAAGCCGGTAGCCCGCAGTTCGCTGTTGATGTTGTAGAGCTGGTCCTGGTCAGTCGCCACGATGTGCAACTGAATAGTGGTGTACTTGCCGTTGGTGCTTTGACGCTCATCCACACGGTCATGGTTGATCGTTGCGTGCTTCTTGACGATCTCGATGATCTTGTCCTTGTTGCCCACGCCCGTATCGCTGATCACCTTGACGGGATAGTCCACGTTTGGGAATTCGATCTTTGGCGCCTTTACTTCGGTATCGGTCATGGCGTAACGGCCTCGTAAGCGTAAGCCGTGGCGACGGGCATAACCCCGCGCCGGATCAGCGCGGGGTCATGCAGGTGCACACTATCAGTTGAACAAGCTGTAGAAGAATAGACGGATGCTATCCCACACGCGTCGGAAGATACCACCTTCGTCGACGGCGTCCAGAGCGATCAGATCGGCGCTGTGCACCACCTTGTCGTCCAGCTTCACTTCGACTTTACCAATCACATCGCCCTTGGCGATCGGTGCGACCAGTTGCGGGTTCATGGTCATGCTGGCCACCAGCTTCTTGAGCTGGCCTTTAGGCATGGTCAGGGTCAGGTCTTCAGCCAGGCCAGCCTTGACTTGATGGGTCGCGCCTTTCCACACAGGGGCTTGAGCCAGCTCGGTGCCTTTCTGGTAGAAGGTCTGGGTTTCGAAGAAACGGAAGCCATAGGTCAGCAGCTTTTGCGTCTCGGCCGCACGGGCCTGCTCGCTGTTGGTACCGAATACCACGGCAATCAGGCGCTGGCCGTCACGGACAGCGGACGACACCATGCAGTAGCCGGCTTCTTCGGTGTGGCCGGTTTTCAGGCCATCGACGGTCTTGTCACGCCACAGCAACAGGTTGCGGTTAGGCTGCTTGATGTTGTTCCAGAAGAACTCTTTCTGGGAGTAGATCGCGTAGTGCACCGGGTCGACACGAATGATCGCGCGAGCCAGGATCGCCATGTCGTGAGCCGACGAGTAGTGCTCAGGGTTCGGCAGGCCGGTCGGGTTCATGAAGTGGCTGTTGGTCATGCCCAGGTCGGCCACGGTTTTGTTCATCATGTCGGCGAACGCATCTTCGCTGCCGGCGATGTGCTCGGACAGGGCTACGCTGGCGTCGTTACCCGACTGGATGATGATGCCGTGCAACAGGTCGCTGACGGTCACTTGCGAGCCGACCTTGATGAACATCCGCGAACCGCCGGTGCGCCAGGCGTTTTCGCTGACGGTCACCGGATCGTTTTCGCCGATCTGGCCGCGACGGATTTCCAGGGTCGCGATGTAGGCGGTCATCAGCTTGGTCAGGCTGGCTGGGGGCAGGCGCTGGTCACCGTTGTTCTCCACCAGCACGTTGCCGCTGGCGGCGTCCATCAGGACCCAGGCCTTGGCAGCCAGTTGCGGGGAAGCTGGCACCATTTCAACCGCCCAGGCGGCCGGGGTGATGATCAGCGAAAGAAGCAGGCACGTGCGTTTGGCTAAGGTGGTGATGTTCATCCGTCTCTCGAAATTGCTTATGGAAACTTGCCCTCGCGGGCAAAACTATTCAGACAGCCCGTCGCCAGACTGTCGCGTGTTCGGTTGCATGCCCACCCCTTGCCCCTGGGTTTTTATTGTTCAACGAGCCAACAACCAGGGCTCAAACCCGCATGCGAGCCTGAGCCATCAATCCTTTGTACTGCTTACTCGGCGGTGACCACGCTGGGTTGCCCCAGGTTGGCCAGGCGCACGCTGTTCTGCACTTGCGCAACTTCACTCGGCGAGCCGATCGGCCCCATGCGCACACGGTGCAGGGTCTGCTGGTTACGCACAATAGAGCTGATAAAGACTGGCGCGCTGACCATCCCGCTGAGCTTGGACCTTAGCAGCTCTGCCGCGTCCGGGTTGGCGAAAGCGCCGACTTGCAGGTACTGGCCGCCCACGGTAGAGGCTCCCGGTGCTGCATGCGGAATGACCACCGTGTCCGGGGCGTGCTGCGCCGGCGGCGGGGTCCACTGTTCGATCTTGCCGGCCGAGGCCGTGACTTGCGGTTGCGGGGTTTGCGGTTCGTTGAGCATCAACGGCGCCGGCTTGCCGCGCTGGGCCCAGTACTGGGCCGGGTCGATACCTTCGACCTTCACCCGGGCGGTGCCGATTTCGGCATACCCGAGTTTCTTGGCGGCGGCGTAGGACAAGTCGATGATCCGGTCCGAATAGAACGGCCCACGGTCATTGACCCGCAGGATTACCGAGCGGTTGTTGTCCAGGTTGGTCACGCGTACATAGCTGGGCAGCGGCAGGGTCTTGTGCGCCGCGCTCATGCCGTACAAGTCATAGACTTCGCCGTTGGCGGTGTTCTGGCCGTGGAACTTGGTCCCGTACCAGGACGCCGTACCTGATTGCACGTAGGTCTTGGAGTCTTGCAGCGGGAAGTAGTTTTTGCCCAGCACGGTATAGGGGTTGGCCTTGTAAGGGCCGGTGTGCAGGGTCGGCGTGGCATCCGGGATCTTCGAAACATCCACATCCCACCACGGCGCGCCGTCTTTGTGCGCGCGGTTGATATCCAGCCCCGGCTGGGAGCGGATCGCCGTGCCAGCCGTTTTTTGCACCGGTGCACGACTGGTGGAGCAACTGACCACCAATAACGACAATGCGGCGTACGCCAACAGCTTCAGGGGTTTGTACATCGGTGATACCGGCATTACTTGACGCCCCGTGCTTGGACCAGCATGTCTGACAGTTGATGCACGGCCATGGCGTACATCACGCTGCGGTTATAACGCGTGATTGCGTAGAAATTCTTCAGGCCCATCCAGTATTCGGGGCCATTTTCGCCTTCGAGGCGGAACGCCGTCACCGGCATATCATCGCGTGGCGCATTCTGACTCGACCAGCCCAGCGCCCGCAACTCCCCGACCGTCTTGACCGGCTCGATACCCTGGGTCAGGCCTTCATCGGCGCGCTCACCGGTCACATCGGCGCGAATCACCACCGGCTCGCCGGCTACCCAGCCGTGGCGCTTGAAGTAGCTGGCGACGCTGCCGATAGCGTCATCGGGGTTGCTCCAGATATTGATATGGCCGTCGCCGTCAAAATCCACGGCGTAGGCGCGAAAGCTGCTCGGCATGAACTGCGGCAAGCCCATGGCCCCGGCGTAGGAGCCCTTGAGGGTCAACGGGTCGACCTGCTCTTCACGGGCCAACAACAGGAACTCGCGCAGCTCTTTGCGGAAGAATTCGGCGCGTGGCGGGTAGTCAAAGCCCAGGGTCGACAAGGCGTCGATCACCCGGTAGCTGCCGGTGTTGCGGCCGTAGAAGGTTTCGATGCCGATGATTGCCACGATCACCTGGGCCGGTACGCCGTATTCCTGCTCGGCGCGGGCCAGCACCGCTTCGTGCTGGCGCCAGAAGTCCACGCCCCGCGCCACGCGGGCGTCGGTCAGGAACATCGGGCGATATTCCTTCCACTGCTTCACGCGCTCGGCGGGCCGAGAGATGGCGTCGAGGATCGCCTGCTTGCGCTGGGCCTCGCGGAACACGCCCATCAGCTGTTCACCGGCGAAACCATAGTCACGGGTCATCTCACCGACAAACTCGGCGACCTGGGGCGAACCGTCGTAGTCGCCGGCCTGCGCTTCCTGCACAGCGGCTCCCAGCAGGCCCAACAGGCCCATCCAGGACACGTGCCGGGCAGCCCAGCCGCGCATTACTTGCATTGACATCTTCACCTTATTCAAACCTGTGCGATCCACTTACGATGGGTATGGATCGACATCAAAACCCCAAACGCTGACAGCAATGTCACCAGCGAAGTTCCGCCGTAGCTAATGAACGGCAACGGCACCCCAACCACCGGCAACAGGCCACTGACCATACCGATGTTGACGAAAACGTAAACAAAAAACGTCATGGTGAGGCTGCCGGCGAGCAATTTGCCAAACAGGGTTTGCGCCTGGGCAGTAATCACCAGGCCGCGCCCGATCAGCAGCAAGTAAATCAGCAACAGTGCGCAGATGCCCACCAGGCCGAACTCCTCGCCCATCACCGCGATAATGAAGTCGGTGTGGCTTTCCGGCAAAAAGTCCAGGTGCGACTGGGTGCCCAGCAGCCAGCCCTTGCCGAATACGCCGCCGGAACCGATGGCCGCCTTGGACTGGATGATGTTCCAGCCGGTGCCCAGCGGATCGCTCTCCGGGTCGAGGAACGTGAGGATTCGCTGCTTCTGGTAGTCGTGCATGAAGAAGAACCACATGGCCACGGCCACCGGCACGGCCGCGGCCAGCACGCTGAGGATCCAGCGCCAGCGCAGCCCCCCCATGAACAGCACGAACGCGCCGCCCGCCAGGATCAGCAGCGAGGTGCCGAGGTCGGGCTGGCGCACGATCAGGATGAACGGCACGCCGATCAATATCAGGCTGATGCCCACGTGCTTGAGCTGGGGCGGCAGTGTGCGTTTTGACAGGTACCAGGCGATGGTCGCAGGCATCAAAATCTTCATGAATTCCGACGGCTGGAAGCGAATCACCCCCGGGATGTTGATCCAGCGCGTCGCGCCCATGGCGTTGTGACCCATGACATCCACCACCACCAGCAGCAACACGCCGGCGACATACCCCAGCGGCACCCAGCGCGCCATGAAACGCGGCTCCAGCTGGGCGATCACCACCATCGACAACAGGCCCAGGCCAAACGACGACGCCTGTTTGATCAGCAAGTCCCAGTTCTTGCCACTGGCCGAATACAACACGAACAGGCTGCCGGCGGCCAGGGTCAGCAGCAGGATCAGCAACGGGCCATCAATGTGCATGCGCTGCAGCAAAGTGGCGCGGCGGCGCATCACATCTTCGCTGGAGAGGATGCGGTCAAAATTACTCTTCAAGGGCCGTAGCCTCCACACTGGATGGGGTGCCGCCATATTCGGGCTTGAGCTTGCCGTCTTCGGTCAACAGCCAGGCATCCATGATCTGACGCACCACGGGCGCTGCTACGCCGGAACCGGATTCACCGTTCTCGACCATCACCGCCACGACGATCTTCGGGTTGTCGGCCGGAGCAAAGCCGACGAACAAGGCGTGGTCACGGTGGCGTTCCTGAACCTTGGAGCGGTCGTACTTCTCGCCCTGCTTGATCGCGACTACCTGGGCCGTACCGCTCTTGCCGGCAATCCGGTATTGCGCACCGGCTGCCGCTTTACGAGCGGTACCCCGGGCGCCGTGCATCACTTGCTGCATGCCGTGGTTGACCTTGGTCCAGTCGGACGGGTCGCGCAGCACAATGTCGGGAATCGGGTTTTCGTCCACCGGGCGTTCACCCTCGATGGTCTTGGCCAGGTGCGGACGGTTCCACACCCCCTTGTTGGCCACCAGCGCGGTGGCCTGGGCCAGCTGCAGCGGCGTGGCCTGCATGTAGCCCTGGCCGATCCCCAGGATCAGGGTTTCGCCCGGGAACCACGCCTGGCGCCGGGTCGCACGCTTCCACTCGCGGGACGGCATCAGGCCGGGGGATTCTTCGAACATGTCCAGGGAGACTTTCTGACCAAGGCCGAACTTGCCCATGTAGGCCGACAGCCGATCAATCCCCAGCTTGTGGGCCAGGTCATAGAAGTAGGTGTCGTTGGAACGCATGATCGCCGTATCCAGGTCGACATAACCGTCGCCGGTGCGGTTCCAGTTACGGTATTTGTGATCGTAGTTGGGCAGCATGTAGTAGCCGGGGTCGAACACCCGGCTCGATGCCGTGACCACGCCCGAGTCCAGGCCGGCAATCGCTACCGCCGGCTTGATGGTCGAGCCCGGCGGATACAGGCCGCGCAATACGCGGTTGAACAGCGGCCGGTCGATGGAATCACGCAGCTCGGCGTAGGCCTTGAAGCTGATCCCGGTGACAAACAGGTTGGGGTCAAAACTTGGCTGGCTAACCATCGCCAGCACTTCGCCAGTGCTCGGATCCAGTGCCACCACGGCACCCCGACGCCCGCCCAGGGCCATCTCCGCCGCTTCCTGCAACTTGATGTCCAGGCTCAGCACGATGTCCTTGCCGGGCACCGGGTCGGTACGCTTGAGCACCCGCAGCACGCGGCCACGGGCGTTGGTCTCGACTTCCTCGTAACCCACCTGGCCGTGCAGTTCCGGCTCGTAGAAACGCTCGATGCCGGTCTTGCCGATATGGTGGGTGCCGCTGTAGTTGACCGGGTCGAGGGTCTTGAGCTCTTTCTCGTTGATCCGGCCCATGTAGCCGACCGAATGCGCAAAGTGCGCCCCTTGCGGGTAGTGCCGCACCAACTGCGCCACCACTTCCACACCCGGCAGCCGGAACTGGTTCACCGCGATCCGGGCGATCTGCTCTTCGGTCAGCTCGAACAGGATCGGCACCGGCTCAAACGGCCGGCGCCCCTGTTTCATGCGCTTTTCGAAAATCACCCGGTCTTCCGGCGTCAGTTGCAGCACCTCGACGATCACATCGAGGATCTGCTGCCAGTCACCGGAGCGTTCGCGGGTCATGCTCAGGCTGAAGCTGGGCCGGTTATCCGCTACCACCACGCCATTGCGGTCGAAAATCAGCCCACGGGTCGGCGGAATCGGCTGCACGTGCACCCGGTTGTTTTCCGACAATGTGGAGTGATAGTCGTACTGGATCACCTGCAGGAAATACAGGCGCGCAATCAGCACCCCCAGCAATGCCACCACCAAAATCGCGCCAAAGACCACCCGCGCGCGTACAAGACGTGCGTCTTTCTCGTGGTCCTTGATGCGGATCGGCTGGGTCATCAGGCAGGGCGCAGATTATTTGTGGTAAGGGTGCCCGGACAGAACTGTCCAGGCGCGATACAGCTGTTCACCGATCAGAATTCTTACCAGCGGGTGCGGCAGTGTCAGGGGCGACAGCGACCAGCGCTGGTCCGCCCGCGCGCACACTTCCGGCGCCAGCCCCTCGGGGCCGCCGACCATGAAGTTGACCGTGCGCGAATCCAGGCGCCAGCGATCCAGTTCCACCGCCAACTGCTCGGTGCTCCAAGGCTTGCCGTGCACTTCGAGGGTCACGATCCGCTCGTTGGGCCCGACCTTGGCCAGCATGGCTTCGCCTTCCTGACGGATAAAGCGGGCCACGTCGGCGTTCTTGCCCCGGGTATTGAGCGGTATTTCCACCAGTTCCAGCGCCAATTCGGATGGCAGGCGCTTGGCATATTCATGCCAGCCTTCTTCCACCCACTTGGGCATGCGTGAACCGACAGCGATCAGACGCAGGCGCACAGCCGTTCCTTATTCCTGGTCTTTGTTGAGCTTGTCGAAGTGCGCGTGGCCGACTTCAGGGCTGTGGTGCTTGCCATCGGCGGCACGGCTCTGCTCGGCGCCTTTCCACAGACGCTCCAGGTCGTAGAACTGACGGGCGTTGCTGGTCATCATGTGAACGATCACGTCGTCCATGTCCAGCAGTACCCAGTCGCTGTCGCCCTTGCCTTCTTCACCCAATGGCTTGACGCCCTGGGCTTTGACCGCTTCGCGAACCTTGTCCAGCATCGCGCCGATCTGGCGGTTGGAGGTACCGGTGGCGATGATCATGAAGTCGGTGATGCTCTGCTTGTCGCGCACGTCCAGGACCTGGATGTCCTGGGCCTTCACGTCTTCCAGGGCAGCCACGGCAACCTTCACCAGCTCTTCGCCGGCCAGCTCAGGGCCGGTGTGGGCTTCTACTGGCAGAGGAGCGCTCTTGAACGTGCCTTTGCGCTTAACTTTGCTTACGTCTTTGTTCGTCATATAAAACTCGTTTTGCTCGTATGTTCGGGCGCTCGCTGCACGACTGTTCGTGCGTTCAAGCGCGCCTTTTCAGTTCGACGCACGGTAAAGCCCGTGCGCATCGATGTAGGCCAGGACCGCGTCAGGCACCAGGAAACGTACCGACTTCCCGCTGGCCAGCAGTTGACGGATCTGGGTGGCAGACACCGCAAGCGGGGTTTGCCAGACGAATGCAATATTCCCGCTCGGCCCGGTCAGGGCCAAAGGGTCACTTACCGACCGCGCCGCCAGCAGGTTGCGCAAGGCATCCGGCGATTCTGCGTCGGCATCCGGGCGTTGCAGCACCAGGATGTGGCAATGCTGGAGCAACTCTTCCCAGCGATGCCAAGTGGGCAGGCCGCAAAACGCGTCCCAGCCCAAAAGTAGAAACAACTGGTCATCGGCGGCCAACTCGGCCCGCATCAGTTCCAGGGTGTCGACAGTGTAGGACGGTTTGTCGCGCTTGAGTTCGCGGTCGTCCACCACCAGCGGTGCAATGCCGGCCACAGCAAGGCGGACCATCTCCAGGCGCTGCTGCGCAGACACCTGCGGCGTATCGCGATGCGGCGGCCGGGCATTCGGTGCCAGGCGCAGTTCATCCAGCCCGAGGGCGTCCGCGACTTCCAGTGCACTGCGCAAATGGCCGATGTGCACGGGGTCGAAGGTGCCGCCGAGCAGCCCGATGCGTTTACCCATCAAGTGCGCACATGACCGTCACCGAACACCACGTACTTCTCGCTGGTCAGCCCTTCCAGGCCAACCGGGCCGCGTGCGTGGAGCTTGTCGGTGGAGATACCGATCTCCGCCCCCAGGCCGTACTCGAAGCCGTCGGCAAAGCGCGTCGAGGCGTTGACCATCACCGAAGCGGAATCCACTTCGTTGAGGAAACGCCGGGCATCACTGAAATGCTCGGTGACAATGGCGTCGGTGTGCTTGGAGCCGTATTGATTGATGTGTTCGATGGCCTGGTCCAGGTCGTCGACGATGCGGATCGACAGGATCGGCGCCGTGTATTCGGTGTACCAGTCCTGCTCGGTGGCCTCGATCACGTCGCTGCCGAGGATCGCCCGGGTACGCTCGCAACCACGCAGTTCAACGCCCTTGTCGCGGTAGATGGCAGCCAGCGGCGGCAGCACGCGATCGGCAATGCCGACGTGCACCAGCAGGGTTTCCATGGTGTTGCACGGGGCGTAGCGGTGAGTCTTGGCGTTGTCGGCGATGCGGATCGCCTTGTCGAGGTCGGCGGCGATGTCGATGAACACGTGGCAGACGCCATCCAGGTGCTTGATAACTGGCACCTTGGCATCACGGCTCACGCGTTCGATCAGGCTCTTGCCACCCCGTGGCACGATCACGTCGACGAACTCAGGCATGGTGATAAGCGCACCAACGGCAGCGCGGTCAGTGGTCTCGACCACCTGCACCACTTCGGCGGGCAGCTCGGCCACGGCCAGGCCCTGCTGAATGCACGCGGCGATGGCACGGTTGGAATTGATGGCCTCGGAACCGCCCCGCAGGATGGTGGCGTTGCCCGACTTGAGGCACAGGCTCGCGGCGTCGATGGTCACGTTCGGGCGTGACTCATAGATGATGCCGATCACGCCCAGGGGCACGCGCATCTTGCCGACTTGAATGCCGGAGGGCAGGTAGCGCATGTCGCGGATTTCACCGATGGGGTCAGGCAGCTTGGCCACCTGACGCAAGCCTTCGATCATGTCGTCGATCCGCGCCGGCGTCAGCGCCAGGCGATCCAGCAATGCAGGCTCCAGGCCATTGGCGCGACCGTTGGCCAAATCCTGTTCATTGGCGGCGCTCAGCTCGGAGCGCGAAGCATCCAGAGCGTCGGCGGCCGCCAGCAAGGCGCGGTTCTTCTGCGCAGTACTCGCACGGGCGATCAACCGCGAGGCCTGACGGGCAGCGCGACCCAGGCGGGTCATGTAGTCAAGAACGGACTCAGTCATGGTCTGGTGGGGTCTTGGCAAAGAGGAAAGCGGCAGATTATAGCTGTGACGCCGTCCTACGGACAGCGGTGAGGGGCGGATGGTCGAAATGAACTGTAAAAACCCGACGTTCAGCGGGAATTAAGGCTGGAGTTGTTATCATCCTGTCACATTTAGCCGTATTACCTTTGATCGCCATGTCCAGTTTCTCGCCGCTGATCCCCGCCAACGCCCTGCCCGACGGCTTTTTCGACCGTGACGCGCAACTGCTCGCACGCGAATTGCTCGGAAAAGTCATTCGCCATCGTGTTGGTGATTTGTGGCTGTCGGCACGAATTATCGAAACCGAAGCGTATTACCTCGCCGAAAAAGGCAGCCACGCGTCCTTGGGCTACACAGAAAAGCGTAAGGCTTTGTTTCTGGATGGCGGGCACATCTATATGTACTACGCCCGCGGCGGTGATTCGCTGAACTTCAGCGCCCACGGTCCGGGCAATGCGGTGCTGATCAAATCAGCCTATCCGTGGGTCGACGAAGTCTCCGGCCCGGCCAGCCTGGCGCAGATGCTGCTGAATAACCCGGACGCCAGCGGCAGGCCACGGCCCTCGCAAAAGCTGTGCGCCGGCCAGACCTTGCTGTGCAAGGCGCTGGGTTTGAAGGTGCCGATGTGGGACGCCAAGCGCTTTGACCAGGAACTGCTCTACGTGGAAGACGTAGGGCTGGCGCCAGCGCAGATCATCCAGACCACCCGCCTGGGCATTCCCGGTGGGCGCGATGAACACCTGATGTACCGCTTCGTCGATGCCGGTTATGCGCCGTATTGCACACGGAACCCGCTGCGCCGGGGCCAGGTCGAAGGCCGCGACTATTTTTTGATTTGAAAACATACATAAACCTGTAGGAGCCCGGCTTGCCCGGCGATAGCGGACCCAAGGACGCCATCGCCGGCAAGCCGGGCTCCCACAAGGACGATCTACAAAAGGGAGTTGATTGTATGGGCCCATGGCTCGATAGCATTACCGGCTGGCTGACCCTGAACCCGCAATGGCTGGCCGTGGCGGTGTTTATCGTGGCGTGCGTGGAGTGCCTGGCCATTGCCGGCCTGATCGTACCTGGCACGGTATTGCTGTTTGCCATCGCCGCCCTGGCCGGCAGCGGCGCACTGTCACTGGGAGAAACCCTGTTGCTGGGCTTCCTCGGCGGCGTGCTGGGCGATGTTGTTTCCTACTTCCTCGGTCGCCATTTCCACCAGAACATCCGGCGCCTTCCCGGCCTGCGGCATCACCCGGAATGGATGAGCGGCGCCGAGGCTTACTTCCAGAAGTACGGCATCGCCAGCCTGTTGGTAGGCCGCTTCATTGGCCCGCTGCGGCCGATGTTGCCGATGGTTGCGGGCATGTGCGACATGCCCTTCCCGCGTTTTGCCGCCGTGAGCCTGCTGGCCGGTGCAGGCTGGTCGGTGGCGTATCTGTTGCCGGGCTGGGCCACCGGCGCGGCCTTCCGCTTGCCATTGCCCGAAGGCTTCTGGCCAGAGGCCGGGATTGTCGCCGCCTGTCTCGCAGTGTTGATCGGCGTAAGCCTCAACAGCAGCCTGCGCGGCCATCGGCGCGCCACCCTATGGATTGGCTGCATTGGCGGCACACTGTTGATCGCGTTGTTTATCGGCTATCCCTACCTCAACGACTTTGACCAGGGCTTGATGGCACTGGTGCAGGAACACCGCGGCCCGGCGATCGACCGGGCAATGGTGATGGTGACCCAGCTCGGCGAGTTCAAGAAGATGTTTGTCGCCAGCGCGGTGCTGACCGGCCTGCTGGTGGTGGCGCGGCAATGGCGCCAGGCAATCTTTGTCGGCGCCACCCTGCTGGGCGCGGCGCTGATCAATACCGGGACCAAGCTGTTTTTTGCGCGGATGCGCCCCGAAGTGCTGACCGACCCACTCACCAGCTTCAGCATGCCCAGCGGCCATGCGTCCGGCTCGTTTGCATTCTTCCTGGCCTTGGCAGTGCTTGCCGGTCGCGGTCAACCGACACGACTGCGCCTGACCTGGCTGGTGCTTGGCTGCATTCCCGCCGCCACCATCGCGATTTCCCGGGTGTACCTGGGTGCACACTGGCCGACGGACATCCTGGCCGGCACCCTGCTGGCAATGACGGTGTGCGCCTTCAGCCTGACGTTAAGCCAGCACCGCAGCCTGTTGCCACCGATGCCGCCGAGAGTCTGGTGGCTGATCCTGCCGGTGTGTGGCGCGGTGCTCGGGTTCATTGCGTTTACCGGCACTTCCCACGCGCTGCTGAGGTATGCCTACTAGGCAGGCCCCAGCCAATCCAGGGGTGCAGCGCGGCGTTCGACGCTGCGCTCGCGCCGCTCCAGAAGCATTTCGTCAGCCATCTCCGCGGCGCGTTCGGCGATGTACTCCGCGCCGCGACCGTCGTTCATATGAAGAATTTGCGTGGTGACGGCCATAAAAAACGCATCCCACACGACTTGCTCCGATTGCGAAAGCCGAATCATCCTTTCCCCCTGATCATCGTTACGTGACTGCCAACTATTTCAGGCAACGGGATCAGGACAACCACGGAAAATCTGAAGACCGGGAAGGACAAGTCCGAGTGACACTCGCGGGTCAGGTGAACAGCTCGCCCTGCAACTCATCCAGCAGCAACTGGATCGCGTCCAGGCGCTGTTGCGGGTCATCGAGTTGCAACAGGTCGATCTTGTCGGCCTCGGTAAAGGGCAGCAGATAGGCCAACTGATTGCCCAGGGCTTGCTGTCCATCGGCGTGGGTGCCCATATCCAAAGACGCCACCATCGGATGCTCGGCCAGGGCATGAAGCAACGCCAGCAAGTCAGCGTCTTCCTCTTCCAGCGGTTGCTCGGGATGCTCGTGCAGCCATTGCACCTCGGCCACCAGCAACTGGTCCTTCTGCACACCGGCATCACGCACGCGGAAACGCCGGCCACCCTCGACCCGAATCCCCAGCAGGCCATTGTCCTGCTGCTTGAAGTCGCGGATCAGCGCCTCGCAGCCAATCAACGCATAGCCATCCGGCGCCAGCCCCACTTCCTTGCCGTCGAGGATGCACACCACGCCAAAGCTTTCGCCCTTTTTCATGCAGCGGCTGATCATGTCCAGGTAACGCGCCTCGAACAGCTGCAGGTCGAGGGTGCACCCGGGAAACAGCACGGTATTGAGCGGGAAAAGCGCCAGACTCATAAAGGTTTCCTTAAACCCGACTTAAATAACCAGCGACACGGCCAACGGCAGGAACACCGCCGTGGCCACGCCCATCAGACTCATGGCCAGCGCCGCAAAGGCGCCGGTCTCTTCGCTTTCCTGCAAGGCCACCGACGTACCTACGGCGTGGGCGGTCATGCCCAGCGCCATACCGCGCGCTTCGGGGCTGTGCACGCCCAACCGTGACAGATACGCCGGACCGATCATCGCGCCGATCACCCCGGTGATCAGCACGAACACCGCCGCCAATGCCGCCACGCCGCCGATCTGCTCGGCCACCAGCATCGCAATCGGTGAGGTCACGGACTTGGGTGCCATGGTCATCAGCATCATGTGTTCGGCGCCAAACCACCAGCCCAACAGCACGCACAGGCCGGTGGCCAATACGCCTCCCACCACCAGCGTAGTAAAAATCGGCCAGAACAATTGGCGAATTCGTCGCAGATTCAGGTAAAGCGGCACCGCCAGGGCTACCGTCGCAGGGCCCAGCAGGATGCTCATGATCTCGGTGCTCTTGCGGTACTCGACGTACGTCAGGCCACAGCCGAGCAACACGCCGATCACCAACAGCATCGACACCAGCACCGGTTGCAGGAAAATCCAGCGGGTTTTCTCGAAACCGGCCAGCACCAGCTGATAGGCGCCGAGGGTGATGCCGATGCCGAACAACGGGTGATGAATCACGGCGGCCCAGGCGCCCTGCCAGTCCAGTGTCATTGGCCGTCCTCCCGCTGCGCCTGGCGCTTGACCAGTTTCTGCATCAGCACGCCGACAAAGCCCATGGCGATCACCAGCGACAGCACCAGCGCGCCGACGATGGCCCAGAAGTCGGCGGCAATGTCCTTGGCATACACCATCACACCGACCGCAGGCGGCACCAGCAGTAGCGGCAAATAACGCAGCAGACTGCTGGCCGCCAGGCTCAGGGGCTCACCGACTTCGCCGCGCCATACCAGGAAGGCCAGCATCAGCAGCAGCCCGATAATCGGCCCCGGCAGCACCGGGACAAACAAATGATTGATCGCCGTGCCGAGTAATTGAAACAGCACCAGCCATGTCAGACCGCGTAACAGCATCCGTTCTTCCCCCCAAAAGCGTGTCGGCATTATAAGCACGCTGCCTCTATGGAGCGGCATTCGCCAAAAGCATGGTGGGTTGACCGGGCCAAGTGCCCGTGATGATCTACATTGGTTCTCTGGACCTGTCCAAAACTACAAAAACGATGAAGCCAACCGAGCAAAGAAGGAGAGTCGCAATGCCCTCAGTACCCGTAGCGCAACTCAAAGAATATGTCGGCAAGGAACTGGGACGTTCTGCATGGCTCACCATCGACCAGGAACGTATCAACCTGTTCGCGGAAGCCACCGGCGATTTTCAGTTCATCCACGTCGACCCGGTGAAAGCCGCCCAGACCCCGTTTGGCGGCACCATCGCCCACGGTTTCCTGTCGCTGTCGCTGATACCCAAGCTGATCGAAGACATCCTGATCATGCCCGAAGGCCTGAAGATGGCGGTCAACTATGGCCTGGACAGCGTGCGTTTCATCCAGCCGGTGAAGGTCGACTCCAGGGTTCGCCTGGCCGTGACCCTGACCGACGCCACCGAGAAAAAACCTGGGCAATGGTTGCTTAAAGCCACCTGCACCCTGGAAATCGATGGCCAGGAAAAACCGGCCTACATTGCAGAATCGTTGTCACTCTGCTTCGTCTGAAGCCTGGCTGTGGTGAGCCCGTCCGCTCACCACAATTCATGTAAATTTATGTATAGATCTCGCAGCTGCGGCATACTCGGCGCTCAATTATCCGGATCCCGCTATGCGCCCACTCGCTCCCCTTGCTCTTGTCCTGTTGCTCACCGCGTGCGGCGACGGCGAATCGCTGTTGCCGCCCGATGCGCGGCTGCCCGATGGCGGTCGTTACCGTGGCGACGTGGTCAATGGCTTGCTGCAAGGCCAGGGCCGGGTGGATTACCCCAATGGCAGCTGGTACGCGGGCCAGTTCGATAAAGGCCAGTGGCACGGCCAGGGCGAATGGCATGGCAGCAACGGCGAGGTCTATAAAGGCCAGTTCCAGCAGGGCCTGTTCGACGGCCAGGGCAGCCTGACCACGTCGGGCAACAGCTACGTCGGCGGTTTCAAACAAGGCAAGCGCAACGGCGAAGGCACCCTCAAAGAGGGGCAGATGACCTATCGCGGCGAATTCAAGGACGACCAGTATTCCGGCCTCGGCCGCCTCGAGCTGGCCGACGGCAGCCAGTACCAGGGCCAGTTCGCCCACGGCAAGCCCAACGGCGAAGGCCAGCGCAACGACGACAGCGGCAACCAGTTCAGCGGCCGCTTCGTCGATGGCCAGTTGGAGGGCAACGGCACCTTCAACAGCGCCGACGGCGACATGTACATCGGCCATTTCAAACAAAACCAGCTCAACGGCAAGGGCCGCTACGAAAACGCCGACGGCGACGTATGGATCGGCGAATTCAAGGAAGGCGCCCTCAGCGGCAAGGGCGAACTGATCGGCGTCGATGGCAGCCACTACGTCGGCCAGTTCGTCGACTGGCGCTTCACAGGCACAGGCCGCCTGAACCTCACCGACGGCAGCTTCTATATTGGCGGCTTCGACAGCGACAGCTATCAAGGTCGTGGCACTTTGGTGCTCACCGACGGCACCGTGCAGGCCGGCACCTGGGTCAACGGCATGCGCGTGCGCGACGCCGAGGGCAAATTGTTGCCTGACCCGCTGGAAATCGGCCTGTTTGCCCAGGGCCACTTGCTGGATGCCGCCCTCGCCGCCGTGCCCGCGTCCAAATCGGGGGTGGAGCTGTACACCCTGGTGGTGGCCGGCGACGGCAAACAAAGCGTGTTCCTGCGCGAAGCCGACTACGTCAGCAACATGCTCGCCACGCGCTTCGGCGCCTACGGCCAGATCCGCCTGGTGAACCATCGCGACCATATTGCCGACCGCCCGATGGCCACTCGCGAAAGCCTGCGCCGCGCAGTCCAGACCTTGGCCGAACGCAGTGGCCCGCAAGACCTGGTGTTTATCTACCTGACCAGCCACGGCACTCACGAGCACGAACTGGTGCTCGACCAGCCGCGCATGGAGCTGGCCGACCTGCCGGCCGATGAGTTGGCCGCCGTGCTGGCACCGCTGAAGAACCGCGACAAGATCATCGTGATTTCGGCCTGCTACTCCGGCGGGTTCATCCCGGCCCTGAAGGACGAACACACCCTGATCATGACCGCCTCGCGCGCCGATCGTGTGTCGTTCGGCTGCTCCGAAGAGGCCGACTTCACCTACTTCGGCGACGCCCTCTTCGCCCAGGCCTTCAACCAGACCGACGACTTGCAGCAAGCCTTCAAGCTGGCACAGACCCACGTCGCCGAACGCGAACAGGCGGACAACTTCGAAGCCTCCGAACCGCAGATCTGGGCCCCCAAAGGCGTAATCGCCCATTGGCAATTATTACGCAAACAGCAGGCACGAAAGGCGCTCGAAAGCGTCTCAATGAATAGCAAGGAAGCCAAGAGCAACTAAGCTGAATCTGTATAAAGGGGGAAACATCATGTACCTGACGCCTCAGCATATCTTGCTCGCCGGAGCCTCCGGCTTGACCGGGGAGCACCTGCTGGACCGCCTGCTCAACGAGCCGACCGTGACCCGCGTGCTGGCACCCAGCCGCAAGCCTCTGGCCGAGCATCCACACCTGGAAAACCCGGTGGGCGACCCGGCAGTATTCCTGCCGCAACTGAGCGGCCAGGTGGACATCGCCTTCTGCTGCCTGGGCACCACCATCAAGCAGGCCGGCTCCGAAGAAGCGTTCCGCGCCGTCGACCTGGACATGGTCGTGGCCTTTGCCAAGCGCGCTCGGGAAATGGGGGCGCGGCACCTGATCGTGATCAGCGCAATCGGCGCCGACCCGAAATCCTCGATCTTCTACAACCGCGTCAAGGGCGAGATGGAACAGGCGTTGAAAGCCCAGGATTGGCCGCAGTTGACCATCGTCCGACCTTCGCTGTTGTTGGGTGAGCGATTGGAACCGCGGCTGGCCGAGCAACTGGCCGGGCCATTGTCGCGGCTGATTCCGGGCAAGTACCACGGCATTGAAGTGTGCGAACTGGCGCGGGCGATGTGGCGACTGGCGCTGGAAGAGCAGGATGGGGTGCGGGTTATAGAGTCGGACGAGCTGCGCAAGCTCGGCAAATAACACGTAATTCCAGGCAGGACACCATCCAAATGTGGGAGCGGGCTTGCTCGCGAATGCGGTGGATCAGT